>JAPPLI010000072.1:7924-12162 GCA_028819495.1 Gammaproteobacteria bacterium
TGCCGCCGCCAGTCGGGAACCATATCAGGTCAACCGTATCGCGAAATTCGCTGTTCTCATTCGCTGTGGATTCCAGCGTGGTCAACAGGAAGGCCAACTGGAACGGACGCCAACGATAGTCATGCTCGGCACGGTACTTGCCTTGGATACGGTCTTGCTGACGCATCTGGTCCAGCATGGCGCGATTGGCCAAAGCGAAGGCCAATCTTGTCTTGTCGTCCTGCTCCAGCAGGCGCAGACCGGCCCGCATACGCGCTACGGACAGGCCCATGCGCTTGACGATGCGCTCCCCCGCACCATGGTCGTCGGGTGGCAAGCTCGAGATGTCCCCCTGTCGATGGGAAACCCATGTCTTGTAACCATCCACGAAGGCGGCCAGTTGCGGCCGGAGGGTTGCGTGCACGTCGTCGATGTTGGCTAGCCGCGCAAGTTCGAGCACGCTCTCGCGACCGGATCCCGTATCTGCCGTCATCTGCGGCACCTCCACCGCCGGGACTGGCTCGGAGCACAGTTCAATGACCTTGCCGTCCCTGACCTCCCAGTCGGCGGCGCAGCCATGCCCGATGACGTAGATGTGGCGGTGAGCATATTGGAGCTCGACCTCCTGTTCTTCGGGATCGAGCAGGCTGCGATCCACGCGGGGATAGACGCCAATCTCGCCGGCATCTATCACGCAGCGGATACCGGCCTCGAACAGGGTCTTCTGTGCGCGCTCGAAGACGAAGTCTCTAACTGTCCGGTCGTCTGACACCTCCTGTGCATTACACAGGGAGGCCGTGACGATCCAGCCGTCTTTGAAGCATCGCCACAGAACGTCCACGCGCGCATTTTTTTCAAGCTCGTAAAAACTCTGGCGCTGATCTTTGCCAGGGCAGGTGATGGCCTCGAAATCCTCATCGTTTCCTTGCCCGGAACCCAGCTCCCTGCGCTTCCAGTCGTTTTTGAAACGTCCTCGTTCATCACGTTCTGTGGGTTCATACCGGACGGCGCGACACAGCACCTGAAAACGAATATCGTCGCCTTTGATAAAGAATGACAAACCCAACGATGATGGTGGGATGTAGCGCCGCACGATGGCAGGTTCAGACGCGCTTTCACCCGCGACCTCAGTCATGCCCTCAGCTTCATCGACGTCTTCGCCGGCGGGGTCGATACCTTCGCCCCATGGGGACGTAGGGTAGAGCGCGCCACAGGGGAAGCGCTCCGTAGGTAAAACCCCGCGCAGGTCCGGGCCGTCAGTCACCGGTTCGGGTGGTCCGATGAGTTGCTTGCGCACCCACTCAATCAGCTTCTTTCGTGGTTCAATGAACATGATTCTTACACTTCTATCCCGCCCTGAAATACCGCCGCCCCGGATCCTGCGGACTCGTTCCGATTTCCCTCACCAGACCACGCTCAACCAGCTTGAGCAAGCGGCTGCGAGTGGCGCGAGCGGTCAGACCAATCACAATGGCAATCTCCCGGGTCGAAAGTCCGTTGCCTTCAGCCAGGGCATCCAGAATGGTTTGGTCGGTTTTATCAACTTTGGGGGCGCCAATGCTGGTAGTGTGGATGGTCACGCGGAAATGGGTGCCGATTTCTTCCAGAACGGGCAATGCCAGACCCGCATCGCGGCAAACCGCCACCATGCGCTGGATGCCGCTCCCCCACTGTTCTATCAGTCCCAGTTCATGGAATACGCGACCGATGACTCGATTGCGCAATTTGGACACGCCGTGAAGCAGATCATCCACGGTCAGACCAAAAGGTAACAGGCCGGGGTTTTCCACTTCCAGCCGGTCATCGAAAATGGAAACCCGGATGGGCGCGCCGTGTTGGGCATAATCGGTATGCACGATGGCGTTTACGATTGCCTCGCGCACCGCCACCGGCGGGAGATTCCAGCGTTCCTTGCGATGCACAGCACCGATCTCCATGCCGTGCAGGGCGTGTTTTTGAACAAAAGCAATGGCCTCTTCTACAGCACGCACCGGAAAAGTTCTGATTTCCAGTGTGTCGGTGATATAAGTCTTGTCGGTTCCCCGAAAACGGCCTGCCTGAACCCAGGCATCTGGAAAATAGCGATTGCGTTCCTTGCCGAAAAGCAGCATCCCGCCAACTGTAGGCACCTTGCGCCCTTGGTGCTTCACCATCAACTGTAGCGTATCCAGGTCAGTTCGTTTGAGTTTGCGCACGGATGCAAACGACTCAGAAGCAGCTCGGAAGTCGAGCGCTTCCGAGTCGCACTCGGGCATCGCCTGCTCATCGAAGGTTTCGCCGCGGGCAAAACGCCGTAGTTCGTCGATCATTTCGCGGTCAGCGCGGCGATTGGTGGAGCCAACTCGCACATAGACACCGCCCTCGAGGCCGGCGCCTTTAAGGTAATAGGGTCGGCCAGGACCTGGATGCACCTGTACCGCCAGGACGGGGTTGCCGCGCCATGGCAATATCTCAATTTCCGGAAGCAGGTGAGGAAGAATGCTATCGCTGATCAGGTTCGCCAGACGTTCTTCCATCGCTAGTGGCTTCGCAACACCGGGCACATTCCGCGTGGTATCCTCTACGCCGAGCAACAGCACACCACCCGCCGTATTAGCGAACGCGACGATGGTGCGCAATACACCATCCGGAGACGAGAGATCACGCTTGAATTCCAGCGTCTTACTCTCGGACCGTTTTAGCAAGTCGATCAGATTCATAGCTCTGAAGTATACCATGAAGTGAGTGTTGCCGCCAGACTTCAGAGCTTGACTAAAACCACACACCCTGGCGCAGTCTGGTGGTTTTTCAGGGCATTTTTTTGAGGTTCCTTCAAGTTAGCGCCCAGGACTGCAACACCCGGTACCTGGCTCCCTTCTCATGGGTGACGGACTCAACCAGGCAGAATTCCCTGACGTCCCAGTAGACCGGTTCGAACGTACATGGCTTGAGTGGACGGGTAAGTTTGCGGGCGATGGTCAGGTGGGGGTTGTAGTCCCGTTCATCGATCGGGAGTCCTGCTAACCTGGCTTGGTGATTGAGTTGCCTGACCAGTTCCGGCAACGGTTCGGGCGTGTATGCGGGCGCCAGCCATGCGACTTTTGCCCGTTTCCACCAGCCGCAGTGGTTTATCTGCAATCGGAAACGGGGGGTGCTGATGCCTTCGGCCGCGCCGGTGAGTACGGGGATGGCCTGCTCCTCCACGTTGCCCAGGAACACCAGTGTGACATGGAAGTTTTCCGGCGGCACGCGCCGTCCCGTATTGATTGGCACCAGCCGGGCTTGTTCCGCAAGCCGGGCGCGTACCCCGTCATCGGGCCAGAGGGCGAAGAACAGTCTTTTCATTGATATTTGGACTTTTGGGGTCAGAGTAAAAATTCTTGCGAATTTCTTACTCTGACCCCGGTTTTACCCTGAATTTTCAACCAGGTCCGCCAAGCCCTGCAGGGCCGCCAGGATGGAGAGTTCCCGCACTTGCTGCCGGTTTCCGTCGAAGACGACGCGGGCGGTCCTGGCCTCGGCGCCGCGTTGCGCCCAGCCGAAACAGACGGTGCCTACCGGTTTTTCCTCTGTGCCGCCGTCCGGGCCGGCGACCCCGGTCACCGCCACGCTGAAATCGGCGTGGCTGTGCTGCAAGGCGCCCAGCGCCATGGCCGCGGCCACCTGTTCGCTGACGGCGCCGAAGCGGGCGATCAGTTCATGGGGGACGCTCAACTGCTCCTGCTTGGCCGCGTTGGAGTAGGTGACGAACCCGCGCTCGAACCATTCCGAACTGCCCGGCATTTCCGTAATTGCGTAGGCGACGCCGCCGCCGGTGCAGGACTCGGCCGTTACCAGCATCCTGTTTTGCTGTGTTAATTGCTCACTGAGTTGCAGGAGCAGGGGTTGAATCCGGGGGTCTGTCATTATTTTATTCACATGGATGTACAGGATAAGGTTTAAAAATGTTTATGTTTTAGCAGATGTCGTCACTTAAATTTTCCTGAAGGTGGCTCCAGAGTTAAACCAGGTACCATAATCGGATAACCCCCTGAAACACAAAATCACTAAATCCTGTATATCCTGTACATCCATGTGAATAAAAATTCAACGCCGTTCCCTGAAAAAAGTTTGCAACAGCATCGCGGCTTCCTGTTCCAGTATCCCGGAGGCGAGTTCGACGCGGTGGTTCAGTTGTGAGGATTGCAGTATGTTGAATACGCTCCCGGCGGCGCCGGCCTTGGGGTCGGCGGCGGCATAGACCAGGCGTTTGAGACGGGCCAGGATGATGGCGCCGGCGC
>JAPPLI010000201.1 GCA_028819495.1 Gammaproteobacteria bacterium
TTATGAATTGCGTCCCCGATGAAGTTGGAAATTTAAATTCGATCAGACTCCTTATCGTGGATGAATGCCATAACCTGATGCCTTCCCCCTTCGGCGAAGACAGCGCATTGTGCCGAATGCTGGGCTCCGTAGCGCCCCGCTTCGAGCACAAGATATTTCTCTCCGCAACGCCACACAACGGCCATACCCGTTCGTTTACCGGACTCCTGGAACTGCTTGATCCGGTGCGTTTCACCCGCACGAGTGATCTCACTTCTGCCGCACAACGGCGCGTACAGGACGTGGTGGTGCGCCGGTTGAAACGTGAAATCAACGCCGGTAGCGAAACGCCCCGTTTCTGCACCCGGCGCGATCCACAGGCTCTCGAACTCACACTGGACCCCCGTGAGATAAACCTAGCCAGTGCTTTTAACGTATTCCGCCGTGTGGTACGCAAGTATATTACGCAAGGAACCAGATCCCGGCGACGCGCCGGGACCTTTGCCGTGGAAATCCTGGGCAAGCGTCTCCTGTCCTGTCCTACAGCATTTGCGGAATCCTGGCGCCGGACAAAACAGGGGTTCTCTGGCGAGACATCCGCCAGCGAGGCGGAAATGAGCGCGGCTGAGCGTTCTGTGCGTCAGGAAACCAGCGATGACCGGGAAACCCAGCAACGTGAAGCCGTCGCCGCAGCGGTAACAGGGGCATGGCTCAAAAACTTGGCAAACGAGGTGACCGGAGAAATCAATGCTGTCGAGCTTGCTCTCGATGCTCTCGGTTTCGACCTGGAAGGCGCCGCCATTATCGAACAAACGCCGCATGCGGATGCCCGTTTCGATGCCCTGCTCTCTCTTGTCAGGAGACTATTGATCGTGGATGGCGAGTTCCATAATGATGAACGGTTGGTGGTTTTCACCGAGTATAAAACCACTCTCGATTACCTGGAACGCCGTCTGCGTGACTATTTCCATTCCCGGCACATTCTTACGCTATTCGGTGGCGGCGGGCCGGAAGGCATGAGCGATGCAGATCGCGAAAACGTCAAGGCAGCTTTCAACAATCCTGAATCGTCAGTGCGCATCCTGGTAGCAACGGACGCCGCCTCCGAGGGTTTAAACCTGCACCGCACTGCGCGTTACCTGCTGCATTATGACTGTCCCTGGAACCCTTCACGAATAGAACAGCGCAACGGCCGCCTGGACCGCTACGGTCAATCCCGCGAGGTATCCGTTTACCACTTCGTCAGTGAGACCGATGACGACCTTGCTTTTCTTGACCACGTAGTGCGCAAAGCAAATGACATCCGCGAGGACCTCGGATCAATGAACGAGGTCTTTGACCGGGCCGTTCAACGCCGGCTGATCCTTGGTGAAGATGCGGTCGCTGTACAGCAGGACCTCGATCAAGGGATTCTCTCTGCTCGTGATCGCGTGACCATAGACGCCGATGCCAGCGCCAGCTTTCAGGGCGCAAACGGCAGGGACGTTGCAGCGCTGGCTGCCCTGGCCGCGGAGATCGATCTGGACGATAACGCGCTGAGCCAGACCCTGGAAGCCGCTTTGGCCATCCGCGCTGAGCGTCCGCAACTCCAGGTGGCTGAAGAACCGGGCGTGTACCGGGTACTGCGACCCGACTTGCCCGGTTGGAACCAGGTTATCGATGAAACGGTGAGGTTAAACAATGGTAACGGGGCCTTGGGCGCATTAAGACAAATTGCTTTCAGCATCGACCCCTTCATCGAACAACTGAGAGAATTGAGCGTCTTCTCCCCACGCCGTGACGTCCTGCTCATGCATCTTGCCCACCCGCTCATGCTGCGAGCCTTGACACTGCTTACCCGGCATCGTTACCCGGGCGCCGGCATGGAAAAATCGCGCTGGACGGTGCGCCGCGGCGGCGTCCCGCCCGACGCCGACGCGCTGGTGTTGCTCAGTATAGAAGAGTTGGCAGTGAATGACTTGCGCGAGACCTTTCATCGCTGGGTACGCACCCTGGCGCTACCGATCTATGGGGATCAACCCGGATACCCGCTACCGCACACCTCCGCCGTGGAGATGCGCTGCGCCGACGCAACAAACCCGTCTGAATGGAACCGGGCGCGGACAATCCTTGAGGACGTTGAAAACGAGCTCAAGCGGTTGTTGATTCAGCGCAAACAGTCGCTCACAGGGACATTACGCGAACAGCTTGAGGCTGATGGCCGACAAGCCCGAGACCATGAAGACGAGCGTTACCGGCAACGCCAAGGTGAAGTTTCGGAACTGATAGAACAAACCACGTCCGCGCGCCTGGAACGCGAGATCCAGCGCCTGCAACAACAACGCAGCCAGATGTCGTTGTTTGACGAAGATGACCGGGCTGCCAGCATTGAACGCTCTATTGAAGATAAACAGGCTGAATTGGAGAGACGCAAACACCATTATGAAGACATCCGCCAGCAACTCACAAGAGAACGCCAACGTATACTGGAATACCTGTTGCCAGCGCGTTATTCACTGGCCGGCGAGGCCCAGGTGTTTCCGGTAGCGGTGGAAATCCGGTTGCCGGAGTTGGATGAATGAGTATTGAACTGCCCGGCTGGGAGCGCTTGCGCCACGGCGGTTTGTTGCTTGACGGCCCGCGCTTCGCTGAGATAACGCGCTTCGCCCCGGCGCCGCTCGACCAGTTCACCGAACATCGCCTGCGCAAACTCGGCGCCGAACTGCTTAACGAAGCAGGGGACGCCACGTCGTTTATCTCTTTCATGCTGGAGCGGGTCTGCGGTTTTAACGCCGGTTCCGGGGTCTGGTCGCGAGGCAACCAGGTTGCAACGACCTGGACCCGGAAAGCTGTTAGCGGCGAAAGCATCCGGCCGCGCCAACTGTGGCAAGGTCCGCGGGATGCGCTGCTCCCGGTCTTTTACAGCACCGACAAACGCATCGGCATCGGCCGCGGGCGCCGTATTGTCAGCCAGGTCCTCGGCTGGCTGCGGGCAGGAGGCGAACACCTGGCATTGGTGACCAACGGGTACCAGTGGCGCCTGATTTTTGCCGGCCTGGACTATGATGCCTGGTGTGAATGGGACGTGGAGCTCTGGTTTGAGGAAGGCGGCCTCTCGTCCCAGGTCACGGCGCTTCGCACACTGTTGCAACCGCGACTTTTCACGCCTGAAACAAAAGATGCCAGTCCACCGCTCTTGCAGGCCATTCATAATACCCGCAAGGGTCAGGCCGAGCTATCTGAGGTGCTTGGTGAACGGGTTCGCGAGGCAGTGGAAATCCTTATCCAGGGATACGGTGATACCCTGCGCGAGCCGACAGATGAACATCAGCCTGCTGACATCTATCGCGCCGCCTGCCGCGTGATCATGCGACTGGTTATAGTCCTGTTCGCCGAGGCGCGCGAACTCCTTCCACGCGGCAACCCCACTTATCACGAGAACTACGGATTGAACGGCTTATTGGAACGGCTGGAACGAGCCGCGGTTCACGGCACCGGACGCCTGGCAAGTCAATACAGCGCCTGGCCTCGCATACTGGCCCTGTTCAGACTGGTGCGGGAGGGATCGCACCACCCGGACCTGCCGGTACCGGCATACGGCAGCGAATTATTCGCGACGGGAAATACTACATCAGATGGTCTGGCCAAGGCGCTTGCGGTTTTTGAGGGCATGCCAACGGATCTGGAACAGGGCGCGCTTGCGGATACCGAGGTCTATGAAATACTCCGTCTCCTGACCCGCACCCGAATCCGTATCCAACAGGGTCGCGCCAGCACCTGGGCCAGGGCGCCTGTGGATTTTTCCGGGATCTCGACCGAGTATATCGGCATCCTCTATGAGGGCCTGCTTGATTACGAACTGAAATCGGCGCCCGCAAACGACCCGGTGGTCTTCCTCAGCGTAGGGGATCAACCCGCGTTGCCGTTGTCGCGCCTGGAAGACATGGATAAACAGGCGCTCAGGGCATTATTCAAAACGCTTAAAGATAGCGGGGCTTCCGACACTGCGGACGATGATGAAGCCGGGCCTGGGGACTTGTTCTCCTTACAACCCGTCTCATCGCGGGAGGGAGAGCTGAAAAAGGGGAATGTCGTGAGCCTGGTAACTCCCGAATACCCTGTTGGCAGCCGTTCACAATACGGCGCGGTCGCTGAGGCCGCGCCCGCGTATGTAACAGATGTGCGACTCGAGTGCCACAGACGCGTCGAGGCATGGGCGGACAGGGCAATAAAGGCAGCCGGCTTGGCAGTAAAACAACGGAAACAGGACAACCGACCCGGTTTTCAGGACCCTCTTGTAAGTAATATAAGCCCGGTTGTCTCCCGCGTGGTCTTGCCCGGCGAGTGGTACCTGGTCCGCTGGGGCGGCACCCGCAAAGGGTCCGGCAGCTTCTATACACGCCCCGGCCTGGCCGTTCCTACCGTACAGCGCACCCTGCGGCCCTTGGCGTACGACCCGCCTGTTGCGGTGGATGGTTCTCCGGACCGGAACGCGGCGGTGGCGCGCTGGACACCCAAGCGACCTGAAGAAATACCAGCCCTGAAAATCTGCGACCCGGCCTGCGGTTCCGGCACCTTCCCTCTTGCGGCATTGCGTTTTCTTACCGATGCTCTATATGCAGCCCTTCTATATCACGAGCGTATCCGGCAGGACGGTCAACGCACCCTTGTCCGTCTGCTGTCCGGGACGGATCAACAGCAACGCGCCGAAACCGAAGAACGTCTCGATGAAGAGCTCATTCCCTGCCCGCCCGATGACGATAACTTTGAAACGCGGTTGAAAGCGGTGCTGCGCCGCCACGTTGTAGAACGGTGCATCTATGCCGTTGACATCGACCCGCTGGCAGTGGAATTGTGCCGACTGGCGCTATGGATTGAAACCATGGACCGAACCCTCCCGTTCGGTTTTATCGATCACAAGATTAAATGCGGCAACGCCCTCATTGGCGCATGGTTCGACCAGTTTCCGCACTACCCGGTAATGGCCTGGAAGAATCGCGAGGGGGGCGACAAAAACCATGCCAACGGAATACATTACACAAAGAACGCCCGCACCAAGGCTATTAAATCTTTCGTACAGGAACGGTTGGCGCCCGATCTAAAGCTGTTCCTGCAAGGCAGGGACCTGTTCCAGGCAGACCTAATGGAAGAAGCCAGGGCTGCTCACTCTGACGCGCTGGAAATTCTGCGACACATACATGAGATGCCGGTACATGAAGCGGCGGAACGAGGCGACATATACCGCCGGGATTTTCTTGGCTCCCACTCCTGGGGTTCTCTCAAGGCAGCGATGGATCTCTGGTGTGCTTGTTGGTTCTGGCCTGTCGATCAGGTTGAACACGCGCCGCTGCCGACCAGTTTTGCCAACCCGCCGGATGAAACCCGCGCCATTGCCGAGCAAGTGGCAGCACAGGCGCGCTTCTTTCATTGGGAGTTGGAATTTCCCGATGTGTTTCGAGAGCGTCCGACGGCGGAAAAGATTCCTGCCGATAATGGGCCTGCGGACAACGAGGCCCCTGCAGTCGGAGAAGGGAATATAATGGGGTTCGACGCTATCCTGGGCAACCCTCCGTGGGACATCGCCAAGCCGATTTCCAAAGAGTTTTTTTCCAATGCGGACCCGCTGTATCGTTCTTACGGCAAGCAGGAAGCATTACGTCGTCAGAACGGCTACTTCAGGGAACACGCCGCTAGCGAGCGCGAGTGGCTCGACTACAACGCCCGTTTTCGCGCACAGTCGAACTTCATGAGTTACGCTGCCAACCCGTTTGGCGACCCGGAGACAAGCAATAAGAGCCAAAACCGTTTTGCCATTGCGCGGGGCGGCGAGAATCATAGCTTGCACGAGCACTGGCGTAGCGCCCGCGTCCTGGCGCGCGGTTATGCTGATGCCAGCCATCCCTTCAAACACCAGGGGTCTGCCGACCTCAACCTTTATAAACTGTTCCTGGAAGCCGCATATACACTGCTCCGGGACGGCGGGCGCCTCGGTTTCGTGGTACCGTCCGGCTTGTATTCGGACGACGGCACCCGCGCGTTACGCAACCTGTTCCTGGAACGGTGTCAATGGGAATGGTTGTTCGGTATCGAGAATCGGTCAGGTATCTTCCCGATTCATAAAAGCTACAAGTTCAACCCGGTGGTCATTCAGAAAGGCGGCAATACGGACGCTATCCGCTCTGTCTTCATGCGCCGTAACCTGGAAGACTGGGAACGGGCGGAGGAAATAAGCATCCCCTACACCCGCACACAAGTGGACCGGTTCAGTCCTCGAAGCCGCGCCCTCCTGGAAATCCAGAGCAAGCGCGACCTGGAGATACTGGAAAAAATCTACTCGAACTCGGTGCTTCTTGGCGATGATGGGCCAGATGGATGGGGTATCCGCTATGCCGCCGAGTTCCACATGACAGGTGATTCCAAACTGTTTCCTCCCCGACAACAATGGGAGGCCAAGGGCTACCGACCAGACGAATACAGCCGCTGGCTGAAAGGAGACTGGCACCCTATTGACGAGCTGTGGGCCGAATTGAGCGTTAACCCTTCGCTACCTGACCCCGTGGGGGTAGAGCTTGAAAACTGGCTGTTCGATACGACCGCTGAACCGGAACGCCGACAGGCCGAAGCGCGGTTTGTGCACGGACACCTGCTGAAACCCGGTGACTTGGCGCGTACCGAATGGCAGCTTCGATGCGCGCAGCCGCCATATGACAGGTTGCCGATACCAAGGGCGGATATTCCGGAGGGGGTGATACTGTCGCGGGAAGGGGATGCGTGGACTCGGGAAGATCGGATCGAGGATATGGCACTTCCTCTGTATGAAGGAAAAACTATTTACGTCGATAACTGGGCCGTATCACTGGTTCAGCGCGACAGTCTCAGCCGCTCCGATCTTGAGCATGACTTCCTGCTTGGTGCCTGCGATCTCCGTCATGATCCTCGAACAGGGAGTCGTATCGTATTTCGTGCTATTTCCAACAGCACCAACGAGCGCAGTTTCGTTTCTGCGCTCCTTCCGGGGCTGTTTCCCTGCGGCAACGCCGTACCTGTCATAGAACCTCGTTCGCCTGACACATCAATGAAGATCGAATTCACCATGTATCTTTCAAACCTCGCATTCGACTGGTCCACCCGTCAGCGTATGACCGGTATGAATTTGAACTGGCACATAGCAGAATCACTGGGATTGCCAGCCCCAAGGTCTGCACCTCACTAAATTTGTCAACTCTATGCGAATATTGCCTTGTCCGGAATACAGTTTGCTGGCGAGTGGCTGCGGCTCTCGCATTTGGTCCCGCGCGTACGACTTCATTCATGCGCTCACCAAGAACAAGTTCGCATCAAGGCCATGGTTAATGCTGCGGTAACGGCAATCATGGGATTGTCCCTATCAGACTTGCGGTATATTCTCGCTGAATGCGATTATCCTCTTGGCGACACTGCATCCAAACCACCAAAAGGTTTCTGGCGTGTCGATAAAAATATGGATCCGGTACTTCGTCAGACCGTCCTCACGCTGGTTGCTTTTCACGACCTCAAGCAAAAAATCCAACAAGCCGATGGCGACCGCGGTCGAGGCATCAATGCCTTCCTTAATCAAAACAACGGCGAAGGCTGGTTACTCCCGGAAACGCTATGCCTGTATGACTACGGCCTCGGCCACGACGAGCGCGCCAAACAGCCGCAATCCGTCGCCTCCCGCCTCGGCCCCCGCTTCTACGACTGGCAACTCACCCAAACCACCGACGAATCCTGGCGCGAATGCCACGTCCACGCCCGTAACTTGCTCGGCGAACCCGGCTACCGGCAATTACTTGAAACTATCAACTATCCACACCAGCGAGATCAGGAAAATATTCCTCTCGCACAAGTCGCCGAAGAACCAGCGAACTACACTTCGGAAACGCCAGACCACAGACAGAACAATGAATCAGGACAGTCTGATATGTTCGAGTAACCATCAAGTTTACTTCAACGACGTAGCACCCTATATTTAAAACTCCTCTTATGCAGATAAAAAACTCAGTGTTGTTGCCTTGAAATTCTTTGATTTCATCCCATATTAATCTTGTTCGAAATTTCTTATGCATTCCATTCCTGGCGAAGATCATCGAATGGCATCGATTTACAATATCAGGGGATAGATATGACCAACCGACTTATTGGTTCACTCGTAGAAGCTGGCCCTATGGAAAAAAAATATGACGCATGATCCATCGGAATACATCAGAGGATTACAGAAACTTCTGATTTCAGACAAGAAGAGAATTGCTTTTTTATTTGGGGCCGGGACTTCCTTGTCGAAAAAGAGTGATGATTCAACAGTTATTCCAGCGATTGATCAATTGACTCAAGAAATTGAAAGTAAACTTAACGAAAAGGCTGAATATAAGACGGCAATAGCAGAAGTAAAGCAAGAAATAACAAAATCCACTGGAAATGCTTATAACATTGAAACGCTATTATCAAATCTTGAACAGAAGGTACAGATAATCGCCGACGGCATTTTGAATGGTTTGGAGAAACGTGAGTTTGAATCATTAATTAAAACGCTGAAAAAACATATCAAAGATGCGGTGAGTGTGCATAAAGAGATAATAGAAAATGGCAAACTGGAGAATTCTGTTCATGTCGATTTTGCGGAATGGATTGGACGCGCAAATCGTAAGCATCCCGTTGAGATATTTACGATCAATTATGACTATTTGTTTGAACTTGGCCTGGAAGAAAAAAATATCCCTTTTTATGATGGATTTACAGGGAGCTATACGCCATTCTTTTATGCAGAATCTGTTGAAAATATGGGATTCGTTCCTGACCAAACCAAGCTATGGAAGATGCACGGTTCTTTAGGCTGGTATTATGATGAGAAAACCGAAAAAGTGTGTCGGAAAGATACTGACCAGGAAGATATTCTGATTTATCCCTCTACGCTTAAATACGGTGAATCAAAAAAACAACCTTACGTCGCCCTGATAGACAGGTTGACGAATTTTTTAAAAGAGCAGGATACGGTATTGATTACCTGCGGCTATTCTTTTAGTGATGAGCATATCAATGAACGAATTCTGACTGCGCTGAATAGTAAAACATCGGGGCATGTTTTCGCTCTTTTTTATGACGTGAGAGCGCGAGATACTGGTAAAGAATATTTATTATCTGAAAATTCCAAACTTTCAAATTTAGCAAAAGCAAATAAAAAACTATCTGTTTACGCATGTAGAAATGCCGTCATCGGGGGGCAATTCGGTGAATGGCAACTCAAGCGAGAACCTGGCAAGGACGATACGTTAAATGTAAATCTCTATTTTGATGAGGATGCTGCTTCTGATGAAAATATTGAAATAAAAAAGGAAGAAAAAAGCGGTGAGAATTGGACCGGAAAAGGAGAGTTGATTCTCCCTGACTTCACAAAATTTGTCCAGTTTTTGCAAGCCATGATTTATAAGGATACACAACCCGGATTGACAGTTGATGGGTGATATTCAAACTGAAATTGGTAAGGTCTTCAGCGTCAGTGGCAACGTCATTACTGTTCAATTATCCGATTCTATAAAATCCAATATGCCAATTATCGATGGCGTTGTATATCGTATTGGTCAAATAGGGTCGTTCTTAAAAGTGCCATTGGGTTACGCTAATCTTTATGGCATTGTCACGAAAACAGGCGCGGCTGCAATACCTGAAAGTATCGTAGAATCAACAAGGCAGGACTATACAGAGTTTGATAACAGACAATGGCTTCATATGGTGTTGGTTGGTGAACAAACCGGCAGCAAGTTCGAGCGCGGGGTCTCACAATCTCCGACAACAGAGGATAGTGTCCATTTAGTAACCATCCAAGATTTGGATGTTATCTATGGCGGTTATGATGATAACAATTCAATAACCATCGGTAATATAAGCATTTCAGAAAGCCTGAATGCCAAGACGGATTTAAATAAACTGATATCACGTCATTGCGCTATTCTTGGTTCTACGGGAAGCGGCAAGTCAAATGCAGTAGGTGTTATCCTGAAAGCTATTTCAGGAAAAGATTTTAAACGCGCAAGGTTACTTGTTATTGACCCGCACGGAGAATATAACAGCGTATTAAAACATTATAGCAACGTTTATAAAATAAAAGCCGATTCACAGGAACAACAAGAGTTATTTGTTCCGTTTTGGGCCCTTCCTTTTGAAGAACTGTTAAGTATTTTCTCTGGTAATTTATCTGATCAAAACAAAGATTATGTCAGAGAGAAAATCGTTGCGGCAAAACTGAAAGGAATCAAAAGTAATAGCATGGACATTGAAAAAGTACTGGTCACGGCAGATACCCCTGTGCCGTTCAGCATACAACAGGTTTGGTTCGACTTGGATGATTTTGAAAGGCAGACATTTAAAGAAAGAGCAAAGCCGGAAACGGTTACAGATAAAAAGGTGGTTGGTAATGCTGACGAGCTTGTTTCGAATGAATATGAACCCGCAAGCGCAGGTGGCGGCGCTCCATTTTTGAATAACCAGGCAAAAGGGATATTGGGCTTCCTCGATAGCGTCAGGACAAAATTAAAAGACTCGAGGTATGAGTTTTTGTTTAATCCGGGTTGCTACGCTCCAAACTCACAGGGAAAAGTTAACAAGGATTTGAGTGACCTGTTATTCGGTTGGGTAAGTGGTAATCAGAATAAGCCCGTTACTATTCTTGACCTTTCAGGAGTTCCAGGCGAAATAATGGCGTCTGTATCAGGAACGTTGTTAAAAATAGTCTACGACGCCTTATTTTGGGGGCAAAATCTCAGTGTTGGCGGGAAAGAGCAGCCTTTATTAATTGTGCTTGAAGAAGCCCATAATTATTTGAGAGCAGGTGAAAATTCAATCTCCTCAAAAGCCGTTCAGTCTATTTCCAAAGAGGGCAGAAAATACGGGGTAGGACTGCTTTTGGTTACCCAAAGACCATCCGAATTAGATGAAACAGTTCTAAGCCAATGTGGAACGATAGTGGCACTCAGAATGAATAATTCAAAAGATAGGGGACACATTCGATCTGCAATCCAAGATGAACTGCAAACGATGATAGATTTATTACCAAGCTTACGCACCGGAGAGGCCATTATTTCAGGTGAAGGTGTTAAAATTCCATCTCGCATACAGTTTTTTAAACTTTCCAATGCTCCTAAAGGAGCGGACCCGATTGTGACTGTAAAGTGGATGGAGGATAAGCAGGCTAAAGTTGAAGATTACAGAGAATTGCTATCTGTCTGGCGAAACCAAAAATTAAACAGGTAAATTATTATGAGTGTAGAAATGATCCCGGTCAGTTCCTCTAACGTAGCTATGGTAGGTTATGATGAGACTAATGAAATTGTTCATGTGCAATTTTTAAATGGTTCGGAGTATATTTATAAAGGGGTGCCAAGGCATGACTTTGATGGATTGTCAAACGCCCCCTCTATAGGCTCCTATTTAAACAGGAACTATAAAAATGTGTATCCTTACGAACGGATTAGTTAAGAAACACTATACTTGTGCTTCACCGCCAAAACTCCAGCGCAGCAGGCACGCTCTGACTTGGGGCAGAGATTAATCACGCGGAACTCAACAGTTAATGAAGATCGGTCGAATTCGCTTCATCGGTTACACCGGATGTCAAAGCCATCTAAGTCAAGTTGTTCCCACATGTTATCAGCCGCCAGAGTCAGGTATTCCTGCCACTGCTAGCGGATGTCAGCGTAGATACCAGCAGTTGCTTGGGTAGCCGTTATCGCACATATCCGGTGAAGCGCCGCATCAAACGTTTTCAGACCAAAATACTCCAACCAGTTGACGGAAAGATAAGTCTCACTCGGTCTTCTCAATTGAAATGCCGTGGGGAGAACCTTTCCACCGTCATGTTGGCTACCACTACAGTAGCGCGCAACATGGTGCTCGTCCCGGATGCCCTGCGACTCAGCCATGACTCGCCTAGATTGATATGTTTTTCAGAAGTCCCCGAATCTTATTCAGCGGTTGTTGCCCCAAGGTAAAAAGCTTTCAGGGCAACCGCACACTTTTATACATATTGATCGTCTGTTCCAAACAGGATCT
>JAPPLI010000199.1 GCA_028819495.1 Gammaproteobacteria bacterium
TCAACCGCTTCCCGACCCGCTGAACATGTCAATATTAACTGGAAAGGGTACTAGGGGTCAGGTCGCACAAGGTACACTTGCGGCACACTCTTGGAACGCTTTGCCCCCTGTAGTGTTGCTCACACCGAAAGACTCCTCCAGTTCTGCCGGAGTGTCATGCCCTTACCCCTTTCTTATTGATTTTTTATTTCAGGGTTCATGAGTCTGCGAAGATTTTCTGCATCATCGATATCCCTCGGACGCCCTGTCGCCAGTTTGTTCCTGATCAGGTGTTCAGCAGACAGTATTTTGATGGTCAGACCGTCAATTTTCACACTGTCTGCCGCCTCGGACGCTTCAATGTAATCCACGCCTGAAATCCGGGTAATGATGTCTATTCGTCTTGGCGCAACGCCGATTTGGAAGATAACGCCTTCTTCTGAAAAATCGGAGACCGAGACTGCATCCATGGGGGCGCCAAACTCCGATAACGCACGGCATACCCTTTCCGCGTTGTCCGGGGCCGCCCTGACCCAGATATCGATATCCATCGTCGCTCGGGGATAGCCATGGGAGGCGAGCGCATAAGCGTCTACAGGATAAAATCAACGTCCTGGTCTGATAAGGACTGCAATATGTCTCTGTAGTCTTCGTTCCACATCGTGCTTCGGATTGAGGGAAGCAATTTCTTTTGTCAGCGGCCAGACCATGCCGATACGTTCCTGTACTGAAGCATCCATATAGTTATCGTCCTGATGGCCAACCAGGCTTGATTTATGGACGATATTGCGATTGACCTTCATAGGGTTATTTTAACATGCGGCAGGAAAACCCCGAAGATAAATGCAGGCGCTGTTGATTTCCCGGGCAAGGAGGGAAAAAATACTAACAGTTTGATTTTATTGACTTTTACCCTACAATTATGAGTATAACCCATTTATTGGGTAAATATCATGATTATCAATAGCCTAGATAACGATTCACGGCGCATCCTGATCGATGCATCACAAGTCTATGAGGTGTATCTGGAAGTTGACCGTCAATACCGCGATTATAAAGGCAGTATGAAGTGGATAAAAAGGAATGGCAGGGAATACCTGTTCAGGCGGCGCAACAGCCGCGGGGACGGCAGGAGTCTTGGCGCCAGGGATGAGCGGACCCAGGAGATATGCAGGCAGTTTTATGAAAAAAAGAATGAACTGACCAGTAAGCGTAAATCCCTGATCGCCGAATTGAGGCGTCACAGAAGATACTGCCAGGCCGCCGGGATTGCCAACGTCCCAAAGGTGACGGCTGATATTGTAAGGATAATCCAACAAGCAAAACAGCCGGGCAGTTCAAGCGCTCTCATCGTGGTCGGCGCCAATGCGATGTTCGCGTATGAAAATATGGCCGGGGTACGTTTTGAAAAGAAAATCATGACGACTATCGATATCGACTTCCTGTGGGACGTGAGGCAAAAATTAAGTCTTGCCGGGGACGGTTCTCACCGGAATACCGGGCTTCTGCCACTCCTGAAAAAAGCAGACAAAACCTTTGCCAGGTTGTCGAACACTCCCTTTCGCGCAGCAAACGAAAAGGGTTTTATGGTGGACCTTATCAAGTCTGCACCCGCGAATGTACACAAGACTACCCCGTCCCTGATCAGAAGCGACAAAACCGACCTCGTAGCAGCCGAAATACGAAATCTGGAATGGTTATATGCAGCTCACCCTGTAAGCGCTACTGTATTTGGCTCTGACGGGTTTCCTGTCTTATTCGACGTGCCGGACCCCAGGGTGTTTGCCGCGCATAAATTATGGTTGTCGGAACAACAGGATCGGGCGCCCTTGAAGAAAACACGTGACAGGGAACAGGGCCTTGCCGTGCTGCGCCTGCTGAAGGAATACCTGCATAATTATTCACCGGATGCCGAAGAACTGAGAGGATTGCCGCTGACTCTACGCAATAAAATGCTGGAGGAATATGACAGGTTAGACGTTGACTGGGACAATGAGTCGGTGCCGGCCCCGGGGTTTGAAATCTGAACATGGAACACCACTATGCTGGCGGTGATTGCGGGAAATTTTAACAGGAAGAGACCAACTCATTAGATGACCGGGTTGTGTGCTTTGTACGGCCTGACAACGTTTTTTTGCGGAAAAGCGGCATTCAAAGCTGCGGGAAAACGGTATTTACAGGCGCGGGAAAGCGGTACTCAAAGTCGGAAAAAGTGATATTATGCCGGCATGATGAGTACTTACAAGCCTCGCTTAATAGAACCGCTGATAGAGGAACTCCTGTCTGAATTACCTGCTTTATTGGTTGTGGGACCCAGGGCCACAGGCAAAACGACCACCGCGGCCCGGTACGCAGCCGGTATTGTTCGTCTCGATCGCGCCGATGAAGCCGCCGCGTTCCGCGCCAATCCCGACGTCGCTTTGCGAGATCTGCCGGAGCCGGTATTGCTCGACGAGTGGCAGGCTGTGCCGGAAGTGCTGGGTGCCGTAAAACGGGCGGTGGACTCTGACAATCGCCCGGGCCGTTACCTGCTGACCGGATCCGTGCGCGCCGATATTGAAACGGAGACCTGGCCTGGAACAGGGAGAGTGGTGCGAGTCCCGATGTACCCGCTGACCGTCGCAGAGCAGACAGGGAACGTCACACAACCCCTGGTGGACCGGCTGACTGCAGGTCAGGAACTGGCGCCCGCTTCCGATACGCCCGATTTACGCGATTATATCGACCTGGCATTACAAGGAGGGTTCCCCGAAGCGGCATTGGCATTATCCGGGCGCGTGCGCGAGCGCTGGCTGGAAAGTTACGTTGAACAACTATTGACCCGCGACGCGCTGACGCTCAACGGCAGCCGTGACCCGGCCCGCCTCGGGCGCTACTTTGAGGCGTATGCGCTCAACTCCGCTGGCCTTGCCGAACATAAGACCCTCTATGACGCCGCCGGCATCAACCGCAAGACTGCGCTGGCCTACGAACGCTTGCTGAGGAACCTGATGGTAGTTGATGAACTGCCGGCCTGGACCTCGAACCGTCTCAAGCGCCTGGTCCTATCACCCAAACGCTATTTGATCGACTCTGCGTTACTGGGCGGGGCGCTTGGCGTTGATGCCGCGGCGGTAATACGCGACGGCAAACTGATGGGCCGCCTCCTGGAAACCTTTGTCACCGCCCAGCTTCGAGCCGAAGCTACCGTGGCTACCGCTCGACCCAGGCTGTACCACCTGCGCTCGGAGCGGGGACGTGTTGAGATAGACATCGTCGCCGAACTACGCGGCCAACGGATCATCGGGATGGAAGTCAAGGCCGACAGCGCGCCTACTTCGCAGGATGCCAGACACCTGGCACGGTTGCGGGATAATCTGGGCGACCGGTTCATCGCGGGGGTCGTGCTCCACACCGGCCCTGCTAGCTACCCGCTCGGAAGCGGGATTACCGCCGCGCCCATATCGACTTTGTGGGCTGGGAAATAAGAAATGAAGCCAGGAGTTATAATATGGAATACCTGTTCATGTTCACCTTTGGCATGACCGCCTTCTGCTGAGAATGGTCAGACCAAAATCATTTCCATAGCGTTTCGAGGCGAAATCACTATCGCGCCGACTGGGGGCTTCTCAATGAGCAGCTTATCACCTGTTATGAGTTGTGCGTGTGGCTGACTCTCAAGCAATGCCCAGATATGATTATCACCGAGATATGGCGCCATATTATTGATAACAGGATCATGCCAGATTGCGTTCTCAGTCAGGTTGCTCAGCAACAGGGCTACTTCGGGTTCTGTCAGTCCGTGTTGCCTGACAACAGCCGGTCGGCGTAATACAGAGGAATATTCGTTGAACAGGGCAGTTGACACAACGTACGGAAAAGCACCATCAAGCATTGCACCAAGTATCCGTGCAGGCGGACTGCTTGAGTCCGAACCAATTTGGCCTGAAATAACAACGTTTGTATCTACTATAAAAATCTTCCTTGCCATTGACCTCCTGTCTCCTTCGTCCCATCGATTTTCCTCGCTTCAACTGCATTGACGCGTGGTTACGTGCACTGAGCAGATTATCGACCTTCGCGAAATAGCTTCACTTCCTCCAATGCCAGAGACATAGCGTCATCGTCATTCAGGCCTGACTTTTTCCTCGCGTTGGCGATGATCTCTCTGAGGTTGCCGCCAGACGGAATACTTCCCAACTCCGGATTTTTTTCAACAGTGGAATCCAGGGAACGACTCTCCCGAGATGAGGCGCCTTTTAGTGCGCGACGGGTTCGGTCAGTCAAGCCTGTAGTCTGGTATGGCATGTGATTTAATCCAATTCATAAGTAACGATGTACCTGACCCTGCACTGTACCATTAATGCAGCACATCGACAATGACAACACAGCAAACGAGGCAGTTCTTACCATTGATTTATTCCCGTAGGTAACGGGACGGAAAACTCGAGTAAAAGTACTTCTGGCAGCAAACTGTATGAGTGTGCCTGCTGTCTCATATTGTTCATTGCGTCTTGAATCACCCCTGCGGGAAAACGGTACTCACGGCTACGGGAAAACGGTACTCATCGCAAAGATAAATGGTATCCTGCCGGTATGATGAGTACCATGCAATATACTTATCCCGTTACTCTCACTGAAGATCTGATTGACGGCGGATACGTTGTAACCTGCCGTGATATCCCCGAAGCGATCACCCAGGGCGATACGGTTGAAGAAGCGCTTGCCGCGTCCGCTGATGCCTTGGATGAAGCGATTTGTGGCTATATCAATCATGGCAGGGATATTCCTGAACCTTCGGATGAACAGGCAGGAGAGCAGCTGGTTTCAGTGCCGGTGAGCGACGGTCAGGAGATACGGAAGGCGAAGCGCCAGTTACCGGATACAGCAATCGCTCAGTGAATTAGTGGGAGTTGCGTTTGTCAGACAGAAGATTATCCATTATTTTCCTGACACTGCCCTCGGGCTTCTCCACGTCAAAGGGGAAACAATTCAGACTTAAATTCTCGTCAAAATGATAACTACGTGGTTTTGTGAATTTTTCCGTCTGCGGGTAAATCAAAGCGACTTTTTCACAGTTGTATTTTTTGCCATAGCTGTATAGCTGGTACATGTCGTTCTGATCGATGTCGTTGGTTGGTTCATCAATGCGTTTCCACTTGGTATCGAGAATGTGAATTACGTTGTCTGGGTTATCAGTTGAAGTAAGGCTGATATCCGGCCTCATATAAAAAGCGCCTTTCCCATTCGGATGGTCAAGGTGGGCCAACGGTTTCCGAGGTCTTTGTGTCTTCACGCCGAACCGCTGTTGGTTTTTCCTGAAGTGGTGGCTGACAAAATCCTCAAAAATCTCTTCCATGGGAAATAACAGAGATTGATTTACATGCTTGCCCTTATAAGTAGCCAGTCCATGACTGAACAGGAACAGGCGTATCCATGGCATCACGGGGTCGTAATGAGGCATGGAGCGATCGATACGGTGTTTGTCCCAATCATTCTGCCATTGTTGCCGTTGTGTGGATAATGGGATTTCATCAAAACAGAGCCTGAGTTGGTACAGAAGTTGTTGGTTTTCAGGCTGCCGTACCACGGGCATCAGCTTGTGGATGGCGCTGCGTATCAGCCGATTAGCCGGTCGGCTTGCACTGAATTCATCGTATCTCACGCAGAACCGCGCCTGGTTGGTAAGGTTAACGCGCAGGTGTTGCGGGAACAGGAGGCGGCCTTTCAGACAAGCCAGATTATCTTCCAGTGCTTGATAATGCCTTGCCAGACCACGTTGGGTCAGTGTTACCAGGTTATCCAGGAATAGCCGGATGAATACTTCCAGCATATTGAAGCGCGGCAATGCACGTATGTTACTTTGGTTGAATTGCGCTTCACCCATTCCGCGCCAGGTTCGCAACATGTTGAGAAATACCTTCTTGGTTTCCTCGTTCTGGTCATTGCCACTCAGATCAACCTTGGGCAGTATTTCCAGCACAGTCCCTTTTCGGGTGGTAATGATACCGACATAGTTTTGGGCAAACAGTTTATCGTTCCGATATTGCAGGACGGGTCGGTAGTTGCCTTGCTTGTCGTGTAAATTGTCAATGGCAAACTTCTTGAGTTCGCTAAATTCCTTTTCATTTTGTCCCAGCTTTTGGACAGTCAGTTCCTCATATTCCTTGATGGTTGCCACGTCTGATCTCATGCATTCTGATTTTCTTCTCCATCTTGGGATGACTGCTTCGGAGTCTGATAAATGTCTATGTAGCTACCTGGGTCTTGCCACTTGTCGTCATTTGCAGGCAACAACTCGTAAATTTTGCGCTCGGTGTCAACAAACTCTGAAGTCTTGAACGAACCTTCATTCACGCCACTTTCCTGGATAAAGCCGTTTTTATTCAACACCAAGTCAATCTTTTCCCAGTTCTCGTAAAAGTATTCCTGCAACAGGGGGATGATCCTGTTTTGGAATGTCCTTGCAAGAGAGGTCATGTCGTTGACCCCAATGAAATATGTGTGTCCAATCTGGTGGTCACGGTCATGTAAAATGCGGATACGCTCATTTATCTTTCCGAGTAATTCCTGGCAATTAACTCCTTGAACATCTTGGCTAATCTCGGAATGCCTCGGATCAGGCATCATTTCAACAAAACAAAAACGGCGTCGTAGCGCAGTATCCAGCAGAGCAATGGAACGGTCGGCGGTATTCATCGTGCCGATGATGTAGAGGTTGTTAGGGACGCCAAACGGTTTTTTGGAATAAGGAAGAACGGTAGTTGCCTCATCATGACTTCCAAGCCGCTTGGATTCTTCAATTAAAGTGATGAGCTCACCGAATATTTTAGCAATGTTGCCGCGGTTAATTTCATCGATGATGAGAACATAATTTTTTCCCTCTGCTCGATTTTTCTCCGCACACTTGGCGATTCGCTTAAAGATGCCTTCGGAAAGTTCATACTTGATATCACGTTTATCTTCTTGTTCCCCGTCTCCCGTTTTCTGTTCCCCTGACAGTACTGGCCTGATGCCTTCAATAAAATCCTCGTAGGCGTAATTCTGGTGAAACGTCACCATTTCAATCTGGCCGGCTTCTTTTAATTCATTAAACCGCTTTTTTATCTTTTCACGGTCTTTATCTTCTTCGTAATCATCCACAGGGTTGCCTTCAATTATAGCCACGGCATGATTGACAGTATTCCAGGTTTTACCCGTACCCGGCGGGCCGAAAAGGATTTGGTTCAATGGATGTTTCATAGTCTTAGTTTTCTCTTCCTGTATATCGTTACCCGGAGAGGATTCATTCAAGTTGTGCGCTTTTTCACGATTTCGGGCTAACTGGAAACAGGCGTCAAGAAAATCATCCAATTCCTGTTCTTGGCGTGGAAGTGAAATGATCTGTTTTGTATCACCAGCTAATTGTGTGAATATTCTTTTGCGATCCTGGTTTTTGCCATCCTGCTTTCTTGGGCTATATTCCCATACAAGACGAGCGTTTCCGGTTTCATCGTAATCGATTTCATGTAGCTCTGCTAATGGACCGTAGCTCTTCTTTTCAGGATAAAGCACCAAATAGTAATTTGTGGAGTTTTCATGCCAATCGATAAAAAGAAACCAGTATTTCGCATTGGCATATTTGTTTCCAATTAGAAGAGCGCTCAAGCATTCCCTGTTATTTGCCCAGTGGTGGAAATTGACCAAGGGCGTTGGCCGTTCCTCCTCCATGCGGAATGAGGAGCTGGAGCCGATTCCGTCACGAACCAGCTTAATGAGCTTTTCTAGCTCTTTTCTTTGCATTCTTCTTCACCAAACGGTTCTCTGTCTTCGGCCGTAGCAGTCAGGTATTGTACGGCAAAATCAGGATTTTTGAGTTATTCGTACAGCCAATTGTTGGAGTAAATGAGGTCAGGTCGCACGGTACACACTATGGGTAATTCGGGTAGCAATCCGGAGCAGCCACAAATTCCCAGTAATCCCGCTGCCAGGAAATGTTATAAATTTGCTACCCTCTATTCATGGCATGGAGCATTGAGTGTTACAACACTGACGTTGTGGTAAAAGTCCTGAAATTGATGAAGCATGAACAGTTGAAACTCAAAGCGCTTTCCGACCCGGACGTTAAAGCAGAATACGATGCGCTAAAGCCTGAGTTTGCGTTGCTGAGGGAAAGGCTGTCGGCCCGGGAAAAAACCGGCCTGAGCCAAGAGGAAATAACGGTCCGCATGGGAACTATCACTCCCACTTAATCCCGCCAACCGGGAAAGAATTTCATCTGGAAAATTGGGGATAGCCCCCTGCCGGGGGAGGGCGGCGGGAGATTGTCGTGACAGAAACAACCGCCCTCCCCGGCGCCTTCAGGCTGTCCCTGATCCCTGGTCCGGCGCCAATGAAACCGGACCCGCCCTCAGGCATGGAGGCTGACTACACACCACATGGAAAAGTGTCCGGATTCCGTTCCGGCGGCGTGCCCGACCTGAAGCTTGCCGCGGCCTCGTTTACGTAAGGCTGTACTGATTGTAGCTGTTTATATCGGACAGAAAAGCGAAAAATCCGCGAAAATGTGAGAAAACTCACAAAAGTTGTCAGAAAATTGAATGACATCATTTAATACTTGTCCCTGATGCCCGCGTAACAGTCCTTTCCGGCACCATGAAACAGGCGGTAAGGCACGTCAGCGGGAATAGCCGGAGCATCAGAGACCGGAACATCAGAGGTTTTTGACCAATGCAGGCCAGGCTGATACGCTGGTTTAGCCCGCATATCTCACCAAGTCGCTTATCACCACCGCAGATGGCCGCATCAGGTGCCGGCGCAATTACCAACAAGTGGAGGAGCAGGATGACCTGGTGGTCAGGGCGGCGAAACTGCTTCAGGAACTCGGCGGCAGCACCCGTGGCGCAGACATCCGCGTTGATAAAAAAATCCCCATCGGCGGTGGACTGGGGGGAGGCAGTTCCAATGCGGCAACGACCCTGGTGGCCCTGAACTGCCTGTGGGACACCGGATTGTCAACAGACCAGCTCGCCGAGGCGGGGCTTACCCTGGGAGCGGATGTCCCGGTTTTCGTGCGCGGGTTCGCCGCCTGGGGAGAGGGGGTGGGAGAGCAACTGGAACCCGTGAAACTGCCGGAGGACTGGAATTTGTTGATCTACCCCAATGTCCCGGTCGCCACCGCGCAGGTATTCAATGCCCCGGCGCTCGAACGCGCAACGCCCAGGGTCACGCTGGACGATTTCCGGCAGGGAAGATGCCGCAATGATTGCGAACCGGTAGTGCGACAAATCTGTCCCGAAGTGGCGGCGGCGCTGGACTGGCTCAACACCCGGGCAAAAGCCCGCTTGTCCGGCACAGGGGCAAGCGTGTTCGCCGCGTTTCCGGAACGGGATCAGTCCGCCCGACTGCTGCGCGAACTGCCAGCAAAATGGCAGGGCTTTGTCGCCAAGGGGTGTAACCGCTCTCCGCTGATGGAGAGGCTGGCCTTGGAAAAAGGCTGACGCCGGTAGAGCAATCAATGAAACCCTGAGGTTGAGTCAGAGGGTCCTCAATAAGGTGCTTACTCTTCTACAACTCTGTTATTGTGGGTTGTTGGTCGGACTCGTTCACTAAGATTATGAAATACCGGAAGCACCAGGATTCGTCATCTCCTTCGTATCCCACCAGCAGGAATTTATCCCCTTTCTGGCTGCCTTCATATGCGCCGACCCAATCACAGATCTTGTTGGCGATGGCTTCTGCGCCGTTCTTACAGTACCCCTCGTCGAATACCACCACCCGAACTGTGGCACGCGCAAGAAGGGGCTTTTCATAATCATCCTTAACGTCACCAGGATTACTCCATTCACACTCGGCAACCACCGGACCCGATTCCAGAAAACCACTTTTGTCGTATTTAATCCAGATTACGCATTCACCGCCGTCTATGTCCTGCTCGTTAGCAAATCGAGAAGACACCCAAACGGAACAGCCAAATCTTCGACCAATACGATATAAGGAATTCAGGGTCGCACTGGTCCATTGTATTTCACTTCTAACATCAGTCTGGCCCAGGTTCTTGAACTCTTTGAGTGCGGTATCAATGATTCTTTCAGGGTTCAATTTGATTTTTCCTGTATACCG
This sequence comes from Gammaproteobacteria bacterium, assembly GCA_028819495.1. Taxonomy (GTDB): domain Bacteria; phylum Pseudomonadota; class Gammaproteobacteria; order Eutrophobiales; family Eutrophobiaceae; genus JAAXHV01. Next base: position 10,060 of record JAPPLI010000199.1, read on the forward strand.
ATAAATGCGTAAACAGGGTCAGGTCGCACAATGCACACTATGGTTGTGGTTGAAGCAGAGGAGAATTTCGGAGTCAGCGGGACCACAGTAGGGCGAACGTTGAAGGAATGAATCGTTTTGCATTGTGCGACCTGACCCCTTTATGCGTATGCGTAGAGAATTTCGGTGTCCCCAGAATTTGATATTGATATGTCCTACACTCTATCCAGTATGCTCTGTGCTTCTATGAGATTTTTGATGATTGCCGGGATGTCCGGTCCACCGTTTGCATTGTTGAATATCAGCCAGGGGTTTTGCTTGTGTCCATCTTTGCATTGGACATCCCATTGAGCAACAGTCATCCAACGTCCTATTCTCATTACGTTTGGTTTGCGTAGAAGTTTGTTGCCAGCTTTTAAGATTCGGGAATGGCAATCCCATTTAATCTTGGACCGGAGACCCTTATCCAACTCTCCCGCATCCACCTTGAAACATAGTTTTCCATCTTCAGGTTTGTCGTGTTTGATTTCCAACTGCAGGTAAATGGCAACGTCGACCTCGCATGATTCCACTGTTTTGAAATACCACCAGAAACCGAAAAAACCACCAGAACGGTTATTGACCCGATCCCATCCCCATACTCCCAGGTTACCGTTGGACCAACTCCTTTTCCAAGTATTCTTGATTTCATCAAAGCCAACCATAGAATTATCCTTGTTAATGACCACAAGATGATTTTCAAGCTCGCGGAAGAAACCCTCACATGACGACCAGTAATTTATTTCTTTATTTTCATTGTCGTTTTCTCGCCATTTCTCATAGCTATTCGTCGCTTCTTCCTTATGCATGAGATGATTATAGAAGTCGCTGATTATAGAGTGCGCCTCATAGCAAGGCTTGATTACATCCAGAAAATCTTTTCGCTCAAAAACTTTATACTCTGTTGACCCCTCTATTCTCAACTTATCACCAAGAGGCTGGTTCCCTGTCTTCAGGTAGATAGGCAATATATCTTCTTTGTTAACTTTTCCTGCTTTGGTTTTTTCGTTCAAAACTTTTTTGTAGTAATCGTTTAACTGTTTACCGTGTTCCTTCGTCCCCGTTTTGTCTTCAACCAGGAGTACGTATTTCCCGATCCGAGCCAGCACGTCAATACTGTTATCCTGCTGCCAGATTTTCACCTTATCAGGCTCAAGAGGATGCGGGGCCTCCTTTCCATGTTTTGCGAACAGCGCATTTACAAAATCCAGCCCGCACTTCTGTATCTTTAACCCTTCATCTTTTGTCCCGTTATAGTATGCCCATTTGATAAGCCAGCAGATAAACGCGTCCTGTGTCAGTTCTTTATACCCGTAATTGAATAAGTTATAGGAAATATCATACGTGCCGTTTTCTTCACTCATCTTTTTTCTCCGGATTTGACTGTTTCAATGATTGTTTCTCAACCCCCCTCACCGCGACCCCAAACCCTCGCAGCCACCAGTTGAGTTGTTCTGTATCGACGACCGTGGCGGTGATCTCATACTCGTCCTCCAGTTCCCTCTCTTCTTGGTCTGAGGATAACGGCGACTCAAGCAAGTGAAACCCGCTGGGTTTATTGATCCTGAATGTGAGCCTTATTCGCTCGCCCTCGCCAAAGCCAAAACGGCCATCATCATCGTATTTCTTCAGGTCAAACTCCGGCGGGCGTTTAAAACTCATGGTTAATGCCTCTGCGGTAATGATCCGGTGCAGTGCGAGGCTGCGTTCGTTGTCAAAACCTTCAAAGCGGCATACCAGGTAGAGCCGGGGTCCCTGCTGGGCCAGGCCCAGCGGCATGACGCGGTAATCGCCCCGCTTGCCGTCAACATTGCGATAATTCACCTTCAGCCACTTGTTTTCATACAAGGCA
>JAPPLI010000174.1 GCA_028819495.1 Gammaproteobacteria bacterium
TTTATTCATCCAGGTCAATGATATTCCTGCACTGACGGATCACTTCCGAGCGCAGACCCCGCAGCTCCGAATGTGTCGGCTTGCCGTGCCCGACGAGTAATAGTAATCCTTCAATCAGCATCGCTACGATTGCAGTTCTCTGGGCTATGGAGCGTGCGGACAGTTGCGGTTTCACTTCTGCAATAATCGCGGCGATGCTCTGCCTGTGGAGGACATAAAACCTGTCCAATGCAGCCGATGCATCTTCATCGCGTGCGGCCAACGCCCATATCTCAGGGAAGAACTGGCCCACGAACGGTTCTTTCAAGTCATCGAACAGAAACCCGATGACCGTATCGAATTTCTTGTCTGGAGACAGGCCGGAGAAATTATTGCGCGTTACCGGGTATTGACCAAGATAGTATGTGCTCAGAGTATATTCGAGCACCTCGGTCAGCAGGTCTCTCCGGGTCGGGAAATAATACTGCACCGTGCGCAAGTGCACGCCGCCCTCTTTCGCAACGCTGCGCATGGAGAATTCGCTGTGGCCTTTTTCAGCCAGCGCGCTGCGGGCTGCTTCAAGCAGCGCTATTTTGGTAGGCTGTAATTTTTTTCTTCTCACGCACCTTCAGTGATTTCATTTCACTTCATTTCATTTTGTATATCATATTCTTTCCATGCCTGTTTTACCACAAAGGCACGCAAGGTCTCAGCATCCTCTCTTGACAGGTAGTCATGCCCGATCATGCCCGTAGCCCGTTTTACCCCCTGGACAACCACCTGGTACCAGGCTTTTTCGGATTGCAGTATAGGCGATGCGCGCAGGTCCGGTGCGGAACCGGTAAAGCCGGTTGCCTGTTCTCCGTGGCAGATCCAGCAACTACCGGCATTGAACAATTCCTTGCCCACGGCAAGCACGTCTTCTGAGCCGAATTGCTCGGGCGGCCTGGGCACAACCGCTTGTTCACTGGCGGCGGGCGGCACCGGGTTATCTGCACCCAGCGCAAACGCCATCAGGCGCGCGGGCCCGCGCGCGTCGCGGGAAGCGCCATAGTCCGGCAAGGCATTACGAATAAACGTGGGAGCGCCAACCGGTACCAGGATCATCTGTTTACCATCTACCCGGTAGCTGATCGGGCCAGTTTGAATGGATGAACCGGTCTTCGCCGACCATAGTAATTGTCCCTTGTCGGCACTGTAGGCGTTCAGTTCTCCTGTGCCGGTACCATGAAATACAAGGTTCCCGCCGGTGCTCAGCGTACCTCCATTGATAGGCATGTCCTGGGGTATTTTCCAGCGCGCAGTTTGCTTTACCGGGTCCCAGGCCAGCAGGCTGCCGCGACCGTGAATGGCCTCAGCGTCATTACCGATAATATAGGTATCTACCAGGACGCCGCCCAGCTTGGCGTCTTTCCTGTACTCATACAGGGCAGGGATATCCCAGGCGCTGAAATACACCAATCCCGTCAGCGGACTGAAACTCATGGGCTGCCAGTTATGCGCGCCCCAGATACTGGGATATACCAGCGCCTTCCCGTCGGGATTGAGGTAGTAACGCGCGCCCGGCAATTCAACCGGTCTTCCGGTCTGCGGGTCATAATGGCTGGCCCAGGTTGCCCTGGCGTATTTCTCGGCAGAGATAAATTCCCCGGTTATCCGGTCAATGACATAGAAAAAGCCGCTCTTCGGCGCCTGCATCAGCACCCTGCGCGTCACGCCGTCAATTTTCAAGTCTGCCAGCACGATAGGCATATTGGCATTGTAATCCCAGGCATCATGGGGAACGGTCTGGTAGTGCCATTTGTATTCACCTGTGTCCGCGTCTACTGCAACGATGGAATTGGTAAACAGGTTGTCGCCGCCGCCCGGGCTGCGTACCCCTGCGTTCAAGGGCGAGCCTGCATCGGTGCCGAAGTAGATGCTGTTCAGCTCCTTGTCATAGACGATAGTTTCCCAGACTGAGGCGCCGCCACCCGGCGCCCAGCCGTCAGGCCAGGTCTTGCCGGCCATTTCCATCGCTTTGTTCTCATAACCTTTTGCCGGGTCTCCGGGTACGGTATAGAAGCGCCAGACCTCATGCCCGGTGTCGGCATCATAGGCGCTGATAACGCCGCGTGAACCGAAGTCGGCAACGCCGCTACCGATATATACCTTGCCGTTCGCCACCCGCGGCGCGCCGGACATGCCGTTTTCGCCATTGGGGTCGCAGGCCGGTTGCAGGTCTTCAACCGGGGCGACCCACTCTTCTATTCCGGACGCCGCATTGATCGCCACCAGTCGGCAATCACCTGTCGCCACAAATACTTTACCTTTCCAGACTGCGATACCACGATTGATGCGCGCGGTCCAACCATTGGAAAAACTCAGGCCGCGCCTGACACTGGGGTCGTAATTCCAGAGCAGCTTGCCGTTGCGGGCATCGAACGCATACACCCTGGCAAAGGGGGCGCTCATATACACGGTCCCATCCACCACGATAGGCGTGGCCGACAGGCCGTCGCGACTGGGTATGTCGGCATGCCATGCCAGTCCCAGCCGCCTGACGTTGCCGGTATTTATCTGCTCGAGGGGAGTAAAGCGTTGATCGCCATACGTACGTCCGTACGTCATCCAGTTATCCACATCTGCATCGGCAGATAAGACGCGCTGTTTGGTCACGTTGCCGGCGGTGACGTCGGACGCGACCACAGGCTGGCCCACGAACGTGATGCACATGAGCGTCAGTGCAACCAGTTTTGTGCAAAACAGCGATAGTTTATGGATGCAACAAGATTGCTTCATCGATTATCTCCCGGTAACCAGGTGCTCATACCGTTAGGTTTATATTGCATAATTCTGATACAGAGGCTATCATACGTCAACTGACGAATAAAATACCTCTACCAGTCAACCGGGTTGAATATCCATGAACGATAACTCAAGCAGCCTGCGCAGATTGTATTTAATGATTCCGGCGTTAGTGCTGGCGATTGTAAGCCTGTCCGGGCGAGCTGACAGTTCGGAAAATGACTGGCCTGTGCACGGGCAGTCACACCAGGAACAACGTTTCAGCCTGCTGGATCAGGTAACCACGAAAAACGTGCATAACCTGCAACCTGAGTGGTACCTGGACATTCCCAGCATTGATGACGGCCTGGCTGCCACGCCGATCATCCGGGACGGCATCATCTATATGAGCAGTTCGTTTGCAAATATTTATGCGGTAGATGCGGCAAACGGCGAACCGCTGTGGCACTATGACCCGCAAACCAGCGTACACTCCGGCTTTTCCAATTCCTGGGCGGCCCGGGTAAACCGCGGCGTTGCCGTCGCCGACGGCCTGGTCTTTGTCGGCACACCCGATTGCAGGTTGGTTGCCGTCAGCGCGAAGAGTGGTGAGTTGCGCTGGCAAACGCTTACCTGTGACCCGTCTGCAGAATACGCAATTACCGGTGCGCCGCGCGTTGCCAACGGCAAGGTATTTATCGGTAACGGTATTTCGGATTTCGGCGCGCGCGGTTACGTTTCCGCTTATGACGCGGCAACGGGCGATTTTATCTGGCGGTTCTGGACTGTGCCCGGCAACCCGGGTGACGGCCATGAGAACGAGATCATGGAAATGGCCGCTGAGACCTGGGCTGACGGATGGGCACCAAACGGTGGGGCCAGTGCCTGGGATGCCATCGTCTTTGACCCGGAGTTCAACCAGTTGTACATAGGCACCGACAGCGCTATTCCTTATGACCCGTCGGAGCGAAGCCCAGGCGGCGGCGATCACCTGTTTACCAATTCAATCATTGCACTGGATGCGGATACCGGCGCTTACAAGTGGCACTACCAGACCGTGCCCAACGATGCCTGGGACTACAATGCCGCCAACCATATCATCCTGGCTGATTTACAGATTTCCGGCGAATCGAGACAAGTGCTGATGCAAGCGCCCAAAAACGGGTTTTTCTATGTACTGGACCGACAAACGGGCGCCCTGATCTCCGCCCGGCCCTATATCGGAGTCACCTGGGCTACACATATTGACCTGAAAACCGGCCGTCCGGTGGAACGCCCCGAGGCGCGCTATTACAAAAACCAGCCCAGGCGCGCGACGATTGTTCCCTCCCTGCTTGGAGGCCATAACTGGCATCCTATGAGTTATAACCCGCCTGCGGGCCTGGTGTATATTCCGGCGCACGAATTCAAGACCACCTATTGGATAAACCCGGACGCGAAGCTGGGTGGTGTCATGTCCGACTACTATGGTGATGACCTGGACGAGAAAAAGGCTGGACTGAAACCTGAAACGCAAAATACCATAGGCCGCCTGATTGCATGGGACCCGGTAAGGGCGGAGGCAAAATGGGCAGTCAACCACGAACTGCCCATGAACGGCGGCGTCATGTCCAGTGCCGGCGGGCTGGTATTTCAGGGCACAGCGACCGGGCAGTTTAACGCATACGATGCGAATACCGGCAAACGCCTCTGGAGTTATGATGTGCAGGCCTCGGTCCAGGCCCCGCCGGTCAGCTACCGCATAGACGACAAACAATACGTGCTGGCTGCAGTCGGCGGCAGCGGCATTGCCCGTTTCATGGTGCCGTTATACGGAACAGGCAAAAATGCGCTGGGTCCAAGTCGCCTGGTTGCCTTTACCCTTGATGGCCGTGACAGTCTGCCGGCGCCAGTCTTGCACCAGGCGGAAGTACCCAGGCCGCCGGAACTGACCGCCTCTGCGGAAGACATTCGACGCGGCGCTGAAATCTATGAGGTGGCGGCCTGTAGTGTATGTCACGCCTCCGTTGCAGTAGGGCGCAGACCGCTCACGTCCGTGCCTGATTTACGTTACATGACCCCGGAAACGCATAAAGACTTCAGGAATATTGTTCTGCGCGGTTATCGTCGCCCCACGGGAATGATCTCCTACGATGGACTTCTTGATGAGGCGGATGTAGATGTACTGCATGCATTCCTCATCAGCAGGCAATGGGAACTGTACCAGCAGCAGAACAACACGCACACAAAGGAATAACAACCAGTTTCACACAACATCCCGGAGACTTGCACACCATGAAAATGCCCGTAAAGAGTATTCTGTACTGCGCCGTATTCCTGCTCATGGCAACCGCGCCGGTACGCGCCGGCGCCGAAGATACCTCACCGATACGGTTGCCCGAGGATAAACTGGCCGGGATTAACCTGGGTGAATTTGCCCCCTGGCCTGACGAGATGATCCTCGCCGGCGCCTCTGAACATACCTTCAGTGAATTGTTTAACGGGGAGATTGTGATCGGCATGTACCAGGCCCGTCCGATCAAACTGGATATCAGCTCGCCCTGGCCTTTTGATGAGCTGGTCATGGTCCTGCAAGGCGAATTACACCTGACAGAATCCGGCAGCGATGAGGCCGGCGTGTACCCAGCCGGCAGCATGTTGGTTGTTCCCAGGGGGTTTACCGGCACCTGGGAAATGGTAGGTGATTACCGTGAACTGTTTGTGGTCGAGAAACATGCCTATATTGCATCCCAGCAGCCGGGTGGGCTGTTTGGGCAGTAATCGGGAGGCGGTACACAACAATGAATACGACGCTCCAATCCAAAACAAACGATTTCCTCAATGCTTCGCTGATAGGAGGAAAATGGTGTTCGGGCTCCGCGGGCACCTTTGAAGTCCGCTCCCCTGAGACCCGGGAGGTATTGCACACCATAGGCCGCTGTTCCGCCGCGGACGTTGAGCTTGCCGTTGCCGCCGCCAAAGCCGCCTTTCCCACCTGGGCCGCAACCTCGGTCAATGAGCGCGCCACGCTGTTGAGGAACGTGCACCGATTGTTTGTCGAGCGGGCCGAAGAGATCGCGCAGATGATCGTTGCGGAAGTCGCCAAACCCATTAGTGCCTCACGGGAAGAAACCTTTGAATATTCCGCGCCGTCATGGGGCAAGGCCGCCGAAGAAATACTGCGCTACCGGGGCATGTTACTGCCCTCAACCCAGGAAAATACGATTAACAAACGCTTGGTGCTAGGCCATCGCCCGCTCGGGCCGGTAGGAGTAATAACGCCCTACAATTTCCCTACTGATATTTCATCTATCGCGTTATCCCATATCGTTGCGGCAGGAAATACGATCGTCTGGAAACCCACGGAATACTGCCCGGCAGCCTGCGCCATGGTCGCGGAGTTATTTGCCGAGGCCGGACTGCCCGACGGCGTGATCAACGTTGTTCAGGGACTGGGGGATACGGGCGCCGCCATCGTGGAACACAAGGGTATCAAGGGAATATTCTTTACCGGCTCCACCGGTACGGGGAAACAGATCGCGATCAAATCCGCACTGAAACCGCAACTGCTGGAGCTGGGTGGAGACGGACCGCTCATCGTGCTGGAAGACGCCGATATTGATGCCGCGGTGGAAGGGGCCATCGTCGGCTGCTTTTACTATTCCGGGCAGGTTTGCACCTCGGCCGAACGCCTGCTGGTACATACGGCGGTGTATGATGAATTCCTGGAAAAATTCAGGGCTGCAATGGGCGGGTTGAAGATCGGCGATGCCGCGCTGGAAGAGACCGATATGGGGCCGCTGTGCAACGAAGCAACGTTGGAACGGGTCAGGGAACATGTGAGTGAGGCAGTTGCCAAGGGCGCAAGCATTGAACAATTTGGCCCTGAAAAAGATTTGTATTATCCCGCAACCTTACTGACCGGCGTTACCACCGACATGTTGATTTCCCGGGAAGAAACCTTTGGTCCGGTGGCGCCGGTAATCAAGATCCAGTCTGCTGATGAAGCAGTCGCCATCGCCAACGAATCGGAACTGGGACTGGTCGCCTCATTATGGACAAGAGATATCGGGAGAGCCTGGCGCATTGCCGAAGCGCTGCCGCACGGCACTGTCAACGTGAATGAAACCTGCAACTACTGGGACCAGTTGGCGCCCTTCGGCGGTGCCGGTAACAGTGGCGTAGGCAGGGAGCTGTCCAGGTGGTTTCTTGATTCCTTTACTGAATCCAAGCTGATCTGTTTCGACCTGGGCGGTGAACGGGGCGACCGCCGCGTGGCGGGTGGCTGGTAAGCGCTGATATCCATGCCGTCCGCGTAACGGCACTATTGTTGAATGTCCGGAGCATCACTCCCGACCCAAGCCCAGATCGTCGTTATTGGCGGCGGCATAATCGGTTGTAGTATCGCCTACCACCTCACCACACTGGGCCGGAAGGACGTTCTGCTGCTTGAGCGCAAGGAACTGACTTGCGGCACGACCTGGCATGCGGCAGGGCTCATCACCACGCTACGGCATACGGAGAACCAGACCAGGTTGGCCCGCTACTCCCAGGAGCTTTATAAAGACCTGGAGACAATCACCGGGCAAGCCACCGGTTTCAGGCAGGTGGGTTCCATACAAATCGCCTCCAGCCGGGAACGCGTCCGGGAAATGCGCCGGGGCTGCGACATGGCGCGTTGCTTCGGTGTTGAGGTTGAAGAAATCTCCCCGGCAGAGATCAGGAACAAATGGCCGCTGGCCGAGACGCGCGATATACAGGCCGGTTTTTATTTTCCGGATGATGGTCGCGCAAATCCAACCGATACCACACAAGCCCTGGCAAAAGGCGCCCGGCAAGGCGGCGCCACCATTGCGCAAAATGTAACGGTTGATAAAGTCAGTACCAGGGCCAGCAGGGTCACCGGTGTTGTCACCGAACACGGTGAGATAAGCTGCGAGCACGTGGTCAATTGCGCCGGCATGTGGGCGCGGGAGTTGGGCGCAAGAAATAACGTGACTATCCCGTTACAGGCGGCGGAGCACTACTATCTGGTAACCGAGGCAATAGAGGGGGTGCATGCGGAATTGCCCATCCTGCGCGACCCGGACAACAGGGCTTATTTTCGGGAAGAAACCGGTAAAATCATGCTGGGGATATTCGAGGATATTGCCGCGCCCTGGGCGTTGGGCGGTATCCCGGAGGATTTTTCCTTCGATGAACTGGCCCCGGACTGGGATCGATTGACGCCTTACCTGGAACGAGCCATGCGGCGCATTCCGATCATGCAGGACAGCGGTATTCAACTGCTGTTCTGCGGCCCGGAGAGCTTCACCGCCGATCATAATTACTTCATGGGTGAAGCGCCCGACCTGGCGGGTTATTTTGTCGCCGCCGGCTTTAACTCCCTGGGCGTGCTCTCAGCCGGCGGAGTCGGCCTTGTCATGGCCCAATGGATTACTTCGGGTCATCCGCCCATGGACGTCTTCGACGTGGATATCAAACGAACCCATCGTTTCCAAGGCAACCCTGCTTTTCTCAGGGACAGAACCGTCGAGTCCCTGGGGTTGGTGTACCGGAACCACTGGCCCTACAGGCAATTTGAGACCGCGCGGAACATAAAAAAACTGGTGTTGCATGACCGCCTGGCCGCAGCCAACGCCTGCTTCGGCGAATCAGCAGGATGGGAACGCCCCAACTGGTATGCGCCGGCCGGCGTCAAGGCTGAGTACGAGTACAGTTTTGGCAGGCCTGGATGGTTCGGGCACGTGGCCGCGGAACATCGCGCAGTGCGCGATAATGTCGGTGTTTTTGAGCAAAGCTCATTTACAAAATTACTTGTTCAGGGAAACGGCGCAGAAGCATTTCTGAACCGCCTGGCAACCAATAACCTGGCCGTGCCCGTGGGCAAAGTTGTTTACACGCAGTTTCTTAACAATCGCGGCGGTATAGAGGCGGATATCACCATTACTCGAACCGGAGAAACGGAATACCTGGTGGTTACTCCCGCGTTTACTGCGACTCACGTCTACAGTTGGCTGAAAAACCACATCGTAAGTGATGAGTTTGTGGTTATCACCGACGTCAGTCCCAGCCACGGAATATTGAATGTCCAGGGGCCGCGCGCGCGCGACTTGTTGCAAACTCTGACCGATGCCGACCTGTCAGCCCCGGCGTTCCCCTTTGCAACGATGCAATGTATCAATATCGGTTACAGCAACGTCATGGCGCTCAGGGTTTCCTATACCGGCGAGCTTGGTTGGGAGTTATTTGTCCCGACCGAATTCCTGCAACAGACCTATGACAATATTATTAAAAAAGGCAGTGACTTCGGCCTCAAGCACTGTGGCTATCACGCCCTGAATTCCCTCAGGATTGAACGGGGTTTCCGGGAGTTTGCCCATGATATAGGCGCAGACGATAATCCCGTGGAAGCAGGACTGGATTTTACCTGCCGTTTCAACAAGCCGACTCCTTTTATCGGACAGGACAAGGTAGCGGCAATGCGCGCCGCCGGCCCTCCGAAAAGACGCTTGTTGCAGTTCATGCTGGCCGATCCGGAGCCGCTGCTGTATCACGCCGAACCCATCTTCCGTAATGGAGAAATGCTGGGATATACCTCGTCCGGCATGTACGGATTTACGCTCGGCGCTGCGGTCGCACTGGGCTATATTTCACATCCGGAAGGGGTCTCGGATGAATTTGTTGCATCAGGCAATTTTGAAATCTGTGTGGAAGGCAGCAACTATCCTGCAACGGTAAGCTGTTCGGCATTCTACGATCCGGACGGCAAACGTTGCAGGGCGTGAAGCACCTTGAGCATCAATGACACCTATTAACAACCAATTACTCCTGGAGAACACAATGAAAGGTTTGAGTTTTTTGTTATTTCAATGCCTTATACCCACCTGCCTGGCACTGGTATCCGGCTGTGACCGTGGGCCGGAGCGCGCCCTGGCCGGGAGTGCGCAGGAGGCGCCGGTCTCCGGGGAGACGTCCGGAAGTCAGGCGGACGTCTGGTGGCCGCAACACGGACTCGATGCGCGGGAACAGCGTTTCAGTAAACTGGCCCAGGTCAATACGGATAACGTCACGCAACTGGGGCTTGCCTGGTCTTATCAACCCCCCTTGCCTGACGACGGTTTTGCCGGTACGCCCGTCGTTGTCGATGGCGTGGTCTATATGACCGGCACGTTTGCCACGGTATTTGCCGTTGACGCCGTTACCGGGGAAGAGCTCTGGTTTTACGATCCGCAAGTTGATCCGGGCCATGGTTTCAGCAGTTCTTGGGCAGCGCGGCGCAACCACGGTGTTGCGGTCGATAACGGGAAAGTATACGTAGGCACGCCGGACTGCCGTTTAATCGCGCTGTCTGCACAGACGGGCGAACCGGTCTGGGAGGTTCAGTCCTGCGACCCGGGCAAGGAATACGCCATTGCCGGCGCGCCCAGGGTAGCCAACGGTAAAGTGTATATCGGCAACGGCATATCGGATTTCGGCGCCAGGGGCTATGTCACTGCTTATGAGGCGGCAACGGGTGAGCAGGTCTGGCGTTTCTATACCGTCCCCGGCGACCCGGCATTGCCGTTTGAGAACGAGATACTGGAAATGGCAGCCACTACCTGGGGGCTGGGCTGGGCCAGCGGCGGCGGTGGCTGTGCCTGGGATGCAATCGTGTATGACGCTGAATTCAACCACATTTATATCGGTACCGACAGCGGGCTGCCCTGGAACCCTGAAACCCGGAGCCCCGGTGGTGGCGACAACCTGTTTTTGAACTCGATTATTGCCCTGGACGCCGACACGGGGGAATATAAGTGGCATTACCAGACTGTGCCCGCCGATGCCTGGGACCTGAATGCGGCCAGCCAGATGATACTGGCGGACCTGGAACTGGACGGCAAACCCAGGAAAGTATTGCTGCAAGCCCCCAAGAACGGCTTTTTTTACGTCCTGGACCGGGTCACCGGCGAGTTGCTGGCAGCGGAGAATTACGTGCCGGTCGAGTGGGCCAGCAGTATCGACCTGGAAACCGGCAGGCCGGTTGAAAACGAGGGTGTACGCTATTACCTGGAGCAGGACAAAAGTGCGCATACCTCCCCTACCCCCCTGGGCGCCCACAACTGGCATGCGATGAGCTTTCATCCCTCGCATAACCTCGTGTACATACCGGCGCAGTCTTTCGGCGCGACCTATAATGCCGGCGAAAATGCGCCCCTGGGCGGGGTATCATTTCATTACTACGATGACAACCTCAACGCCGCCGAAGACGGCTTGAGTGAAGCGGGGGAACACAATACACGCGGTCGATTGATAGCCTGGGACGTAATCAAACAGGAAGCGAGATGGGAATTCATGCACGAATTCGGGATGAACGGCGGTGTGGCAACAACCGCAGGGGACCTGGTATTCCAGGGCGCGGCTGATGGCAAATTTCGGGCGCACACGGCAACGTCGGGAGAAGAACTGTGGAGTTTTGATACCGGCTCCGCCATCCAGGGTGGGCCGGTTACCTATGCAGCAGGAGGCGAGCAGTACATCCTGGTGCCAGTCGGTTCCGTCAGCATGACCCGTTTCATGATCCCGTTCTACGGTGACTTGCCCGGACCAACGCAGTTGCTGGCATTCAAGCTCAATGGCAAGGCCAGCCTGCCCGAATTTACGCCGATGTTGCCAGCGGTGCCGGAACCACCGGTACAAACAGCCTCGGCCGAACAGATCGCGCGTGGCGCGTCACTGTATAACGCCGCCTCCTGCGGCCTGTGTCACGGCTCATCAGGCGCCGGCGTGCGTCCGGGGGGGTCCATGCCCAGCCTTCAGTACCTGTCACAGGAAACACATGCGCAATTCAAGCAGATTGTCCTCGGTGGCGACAGAAAACCACAGGGCATGATGTCGTTTGAGGGAATTTTGAGTGAACAGGACGCGGAGGACATTCACGCTTACGTGATTGAGCGCCAGTGGCTGCTATACAACAAGCAGCAGAAATGATCTCTGCGTATCAACAATCCAGCGTATTCCTCCGCTCCCAGTCACTCAGGTGCGACGTGTACTCCCCCCATTCCTGCATTTTCAGCTTGATGTAGGAATCCACGAACTCACCGCCCAGTCCGGCGCGTAATATCCTGTTCTTTTCCAACAGGCGCAGGGCATCCAGCAGGGTAGCCGGTAATTTCCGTGCGGACTTCACCTTGTGCCCTTCCGCGTACATGTCGATAT
>JAPPLI010000128.1 GCA_028819495.1 Gammaproteobacteria bacterium
GTCTTGACGTCGCTGTGTGGCTCTGAACATGTCAATATTAACTGGAAAGGGTACTGGTTTTGTCACGGTCCCGGAGCTGGCGGGTCTTTGCAAGCTCTTGTTGTTCATAAGCGCCCGGAAGTCCCTTTTTTACCTTCAGGACCGGCCGTTCTTCCGGTTCCTTCGCAAAGCGGCCGCCGGCCTTGTATTTCCCTTCTGAATCGACGTCATAGTCCGTAACACGGTGCCCTCCTGAAGTCATGTAAAGCAAATGCCACTCGTCCTCTTCTTTCGGTTCATGCTCCGCATAGGCCCCGGTAATTATTTTATCGAACAGGTCCTTTTCTGCCTTCACGGCGTTGATTTTATCCAGGTTGACAGGTTCCCCGGCGCTTAACCCGGTATGCTCCAGCGCCGCAGCCGCGTCACACTCGCGACTCAAGGCCACGACGGCAACTTTCCGTTCATCCCTGCTCAAGGCCTCCATTGCCGCTGTCAGCCTGCCTGTGTCAATGCAATCGGCCAGTTTTTGCAGCTCGCGCTGTTCCTTGCGCTCAAGGCTTTGGTGCCTGATTTCCTGTCGGACACCTGCCGCCAGGTCGGTGAACTTCCGGGTCGTGACCGAGCCCGGGTCATGGATTAGTGATTGCCTCAAGACATGCTTTGCCGCCTGGAACTTCAGCCCGGCCGCCTGCTGCACGTCAAGGTCGCGCTGCTGGCTCGTCAGGCTCGCAAAAACAGCGTCCAGCGCATTGTTGAAACTGGCTTCCCTGTTTTCCCTGATCTGGTTGCTCAGCCGCAGGTAACGCCGGGAACCCACAATTGTCCTGACCGAACGGCCGAACAACCCGCCGCTCCTGCCCGGTTTGCCTTCCGCCCAGGCCACCAGGCGGGCCTTGACGCCCGTCAACGTTGAAGCGTCATTCAAAAAGCCGCCGGCATCCACGGCGCTCCTGAAACTTCGCTCCTTTGCAGTCATGAAATTCCTGACGGCGGCCCGGGCAGCCACTGAGGGGATAGCTGAGTAATCTGCGGGCATGGTCAAATTACCTGGAAAGAATGCTGAAATTACAAGGCAAGGCTACCACAAAAAACAGTATTTTACAACAGCCGTGTGATTGTGAGGATAAATTCCTTCATCAAGCTTCGAAATGGGATCGTGTAAAAAAACAGTACTCAGTGCTATGATTTGTGAGACAGCAGGGAAAGCTGATGAGAATCTTCAAAACCGAATGGTTTCATCGATGGGCAAGGCGTGAACGGCTTAATGACAATTCCCTCAGAAACGTCATTGCTGATATGGACCGTGGTCTTGTAGACGCTGATCCGGGGGGCCATATTTATTTACAAGCAGAGAGTAGCGGTTCAAGGGCGAGGCAAAAGTGGTGGTCTGCGTACGCTGATTGCCTTTCGGCTGGCGGATAAAGCGTTCTTCATGTATGGCTTTGCGAAGAACAAACAGGCCCTATCAGCGGGATACGGCAATGAGAATCAACTAAAGGGCACCTCTAAAAATTAGAGGTGCCCGTGCAGCATAAGGATATGCTGCCATTTTTAATCACGTAAGTGATTGAAAATGAAGGAAACGGAAAATCGCACTTTTCCGTTTCCGTCTCTAAAAATGCCACGGATGGCATTTTTAGAGGTTCCTTAAATACTGATTATTCAGGCATGTCACACGTGAGCTACTCGCCAAAGGAACCGCCGCATAACTGGGCACTCTGGACGATCGTCACTTCAGTTTCAAACCTGCAGGGATAATGATATGCTCCATAAGTCTCACATTCGTTAACCCATTCAGACCTGGGCGCTGGGTAATATATCTCCGAATCGGTCAGAATGAGTTTAAATGTTTCATCGCTTTCGCATACACCATCAGTTCTGGTCGGCACAATGATGATGCTGGTCTTTGAGCCGCCTTTCCATTCAATCGTACCTGACGTTGGTGTATAATCAAACCCAACGCCAGTACCACCTTTAGCGGTTCCGTCCTGTGTTTTAAACTTGTAACGCAGGCCGAAGTCGGATGAGAGTAAATTATAGAAATTATGCAGGGTAAAGGCAACCTTCATATCGAAGCCTTCATGCCTTTGCGATCCTTGTTGTGCTGTCATTGTGGAGTTGTCTGCGCTTACCACTGGTGCAAACATAACATAACATAACATAACATAACTGAAGGACTGAAGGATGATCGCCGCCACTGTCCGCGCGGCATATATAACTTGAAATCTCATGATCTTTTATTTCCTCCTGCTAAACTGAAAAAGTTATACGCCATGCAATTTCAAGGTCAAGTTACTAATTGTGGCCTGCCCCCGCGTTTGCATACACGCTTTCGAGCCGCTGCGGTGTACGTCTATGTCTCCTTCCCAAAGCTCTTTTTTGCGTTGTTCCAGTTTCTGATATCTCAAGGGGAATTATACACCATCTCTCAAGTATTGTCATTCTGAATTGTGTTTTCCAATGTGTAGTTGTCCAGAAAAACTCCACTTTATATTAAAACTTGGAGTTCACTTCTCCAATTTTTATTGAATAATGGAATTATCAGCAGTATAATACAGGCATGTATCCAAGAATTTTCTCTCCCCCGGAACGTCAAAGCTACTTTCTTTTCGGCCCAAGGGGCACCGGAAAGAGTGTCTATACAGGGAATTTCTACAAGCAAGGCCTGTTTTTCGACCTGCTGGACTCGCGTGTTTACAATGAACTCCTGGCCGACCCGGGCCGCCTGTCTGCCAGAATACCGGATGGTTTCAATGATTGGATCATTATCGATGAAGTGCAGAAGGTTCCCGCGCTATTGAACGAGGTTCATCGCCTCATAGAAAGCCGGCGTCTTCGTTTTGCGCTTACCGGCTCGAGCGCGCGCCGGTTGCGAAGTGATAATGTCAATCTGCTTGCAGGACGGGCCCTGACCTGTCGAATGCACCCGTTGACTGCCGCAGAACTGGGCGCTGATTTCAACCTGGCGCGGGCGCTGAGATATGGGCAGCTACCCATGGCTTGCACGTCCACTGATCCGGAAATGTTCCTGCAAAGCTATGTTCGAACTTACCTGCAGGAAGAAATACAACTGGAGGGACTGACGCGTAACCTGCCGGCGTTCAGCCGGTTCCTGGAAGCGGCGTCTTTTTCCCAATGTTCGCCGCTGAACATTTCGGCCATAGCCAGGGACTGCGCGGTAAACCGGAAGGTGGTGGAAAACTATTTCTCAATCCTGAGAGACACCCTGGTGTCGTATGAAATTCCGGTATTCGCCAAAAGGGCCAAGCGCAGCGTAATTCTGAGCGTCAAGTTCTATTTTTTCGATGCGGGTGTGTTCCGCACATTGCGGCCTGCAGGACCCTACGACTCGGATGCCGAGGCTGAAGGCGCAGCTTTGGAGACACTGGTCTTGCAGGAAATTGTCGCTCGGAATGATTACCGTCGCTGGAATTACGGCATATATTACTGGCGTACCCGGCAGGGAGCGGAAGTTGATTTTGTGCTTTATGGTGCGCGCGGTTTCAGGGCGATTGAAGTGAAACACTCAGGCCGCGTCCGCCGTGAAGATTTCAAGGGTCTCAGGCAGTTCAAGGAAGAATACCCTGAAGCGGAATTGATTTTCGTCTGTTCAGGTGATCGGCGTTTCCATGAAGGCGGGATAGAGATTGTCCCGGTGGAAATGCTTTTGCGCGAAATGGAAGAATTTATTTGAGGGTTGAGGCAAATACAAAAGTTGAGGCAAAATCCCCCCCTTCAGGCTCATTTCATATTGGAAAATGCTCCGCCACCGTTACGGTTGCGGCAACGACGTCTCATCGGTTTTGGGCGGGGGCTTGTAATGACGGTCCTCTCTCCGGTTCTGCCGTTCCGTCAGCACATAGTCCATAAGGCTGGGAATTCCAGGTTCATACCGGGTACTAAGCGGGTCTTGCCAGATATACCCCAGCGACCTGAGCCGCTGTTTTGTTTCGTTGTCAACAACGCCTGCCAACTCCTGTTCGCTTAGTGCTTGCCCACCACCGAATGCCCGGGCGACATCAACAGCCGCGTCCAGTAGCGATTCCTCGACCATTTCCGAGTAACGAGTCCGGTAATACACCCTGCGCTGACTATCATAATCCTCAAATGCGGACTCAACCAGTTTCGTGTCAATAACCCTGCCGGTTTTATTACGCCGTATCGCGTTGCACAGGGATTCTCCCCATAGCTGGATGAAGTAAGGGTACTGTTGGGTGTCATTTGTCACGAACTGTGATGCCTCAGGCACAAAATCAAAACCATTGTCCAAAAGCGGGATGACGATGGCGTCAGTTGTCGCCTGCCTGGTCAGTCTGCCGAAACCCATGATCCGGGCGCGGCTCCAGAAGGTGGCGTCCATGCGATTGATTCGAGATTCCAGATCAGGCGTGCCTGCCAGAATAAGTTGGAACGGCGCACCATTCTTACGTACCTGTTCGCTGAGGTTTAACAGGTATTTCCCGACATCGGGGTTTAGTGTTTGTGCCTCGTCTATGGTTACCAACAGAGGTTTTTTCCGGCAACGCTCAATCAGGCTGTCACCCAGCAGCAGTTGGGCCTTGTGAACCCGTTCTTGTTGTGACAACTTGTTCCATTCAACCTCCAGCCGCGCGCTTGTTGTTTCCAGAATTTTCCCGGCTATTGCCATTTTCGACGGCAGCTTGTCCTTCAGTGTTTCCCACAACGAGCTGTCCCGCTCGATCAGGTGCAGCACAAGCTTTTCCTTGCTGTCAATATCACCTGGGCGAAGCGACAATACCGAGTCCTCTTCCAGACTTTTAGCTACCTTCTCTTCATAGCGGGCAAGGAACACTGTCTTGCCGTTGCCCCGGGGGCCGTAGATAACAATATCCTTATCCGCGGGCCGCTTGTTTTGCAGGGCAAAAAGAAAATCATCCATAACCGATTGTTCCTTATCGCGACCGGCAAGATGCGGTGGCATCACACCGTTCCCGGGGTGGAACAGCCCCCTGAGTTTGTCCCAAGGGGGTGATTGTTGATCGGTTTTCATGACAGCAGATATAATAACACCTGGAAAACTGTGTAAAAGCTCATTTGCTGTACCCGCACTGCCATCAATTCGCAGGGGCGGAGCATACGGTACAAGTCAGGCCTGCGGTTGCCTTGTTGCCTTGCGCAGCCGTACATTGGGAACACTGTAAGAAAACTTGCGGGGCTGCCAATACGGAGCGAGTGGCATTGCCGCACGCTACCACCACCTCACCGGCCCGCTTGCTCGTCATGCCGGGCTTGTGCCGGCATCCGGTGTTATAATGAGTGACGAGGGGGAGCGGGAAGGACGTGCCGGGTCAGGATATTACGATCAGGGTGGCGAGCACCATTGTTTGAGTGATTATGGCGCCGATCATCCACTTGAACAGGCTGGCCTTGTTTGCTTCCATTTTTTGTTCCAGGCTCGCTTTGAGCAGTTCCATCTTGTGTTCCAGGTCGGCTTTGGTGGTCAGCAGGTTTTCTTTGGTGGCCAGGTTGCTGTTGAGCAGGTGTATTTGTTCGTCCGGCAGGGCAGTTTCTCCCGTCGGCGATTGGCGGACCCATAGGCCAACGCCCGATACAGGGTTATGGTTCCTCACTCAGCATGTTGAAGCGCACCCGGGTCACCCGGGTTCGTGGAAGATGTCGCTTCGCGTCGATAACAGATCATGGGCGTTAGTGATTGCCTTGAATTTATTTTCAGCTTGTGCATTCAGTTGCTTCCTCTCTGTATCGGAAATGTTGCCCGGCAGTCTGGCATTCAGCTTGTCGGGATGGTGCTTGAGGGAAGCTTTTTTATAAGCGGCTTTGATATCTTTCATGGTAAGTTGCTGCCATTTCGCAGGGTCCAGGCCAAGTTCACCCAGCGCATCCTTGAGCTCTCTCTGTAATATGACCCTGTGTCTCCTGACGCCGGGCATTGGTTTCGCCCTTGCTTTTTCCTGCGCTTCTGCCCTTGCTTTTTCCTGCGCCTCTGCCCTTGCTTTTTCCTGCGCTTCTGCTTCCTTTAACTTTGCCTTCACTTCGCCCATTGACTTCAGGTAGTTCGTCGCTGCTTTCTTGTACATATCATCAAGTTTGTCAGTCTCAGTAGCGAGATTGGAGGAATTACAAGTGTCGGGGGCGCCCAATGGAAAACCTTTTTTGACAAGTTCACTGATATAAGCGCGCGGCTTGACCGGGGAGTCCGGCCCCAGCTTACGGCAAACAAGTTCCCGGGCTGCGTTGAGTTTCAACAGCTTATCCTGGGAGATATCGAGATGTTCACCGACGTCCCCGACCACAGCCTCCCCGCTGTGCAAAACCTGGTCAAAACACTTGTCCAAATCAGAGACGGTTGCCGTTATTTCGTCCGTGTAGCGCCCCTTCACAGCATCATCCGTCTGCCCATCGGCATAATACATGGTCATGGTTCCATCAAGTTTTCTTAAACCGCTTTCCAATCCGTCTACGGCGTGCTGAAACCTGCGCTTCACGTCCATGTTGTGCGGACTTACGGACTGCTCCTTTATCTGCTTGAAGGACCGTCGGTCAAGATGTTTTTTGCCGGTAGTCCCTGTTGTGGAAACCGTATCGAAATTACTGATTTTCTGGCTCAGGAATGCGTTGTACTGCTTCAATTCGACCGGTTTGGCAATGCCGAAAAAACGTAGAAACCGGCCGGAAAATGATCTGGAACCATAAATCTTGCCTTTCGAAGTCAACAATGGTTTCTCAGAGTCAGGACGCGCCCGGGACAGAAAGCGGTCAAGGCTCTTGAATGTATTTTGAGAAATCACCATTAATATTGCCCTCCAGTTCAGGCACGCATATCCATCGGCAAGTCAGCCACATCACCGGAAACCTGGCCCGAACCAGCCAGCTGTTCCCGCCACGCGCTCAAGACCTCGAAACAGTGTACCAACGCAGCCTCCAGTACTGCTGCTGTCACCCGACTTGAATCCAGTGTACTTAAATACCACACGTCATCTGAACCGGGATACAAGGCAAAAGCCCCGGAATGCGACCCGTGCCTGGAAAAATTTGCTTCCAGCAACAGCCGCAACCCGTCTGACGGCTGTTTGTCAGCCAACTTCCCCACCGTGGTGGAAAGCTCCAGACAACCAGCCCCGGTTTCTTCCTTCCATTGAAAATGGATTACTTCACCCCTGTCGCTCTCTATGGCGAAATAACCTGTCTCATCGGCCTCCAGCGTATCCAGGCCGATACATTCCGCGAAAGACTGTAACTCTGACGCAACGTTGTCCGGGAAGGCAGTGTTCATCAACGGCGGGGAACCTGCCGGTCGGCGTTTGGCAGGTTTACAATCAAGGAAAGCAAGCCGAATTGTGTGTTCAAAACTGCCATTTCACATGGACAAGCCTCTGTAAAAGCTTGCTGACATGATGCCATGACAAGGCGTTTATGTCAAACTACTACATCGAACTACATCGAACGCCCATTCCACATTGTAGACAGGGTTTATTCAGTATGGCATAGTACGCGCCAGTGGCTTGTCGACCACGTGCAAATGGACCACTGTCCGGGAGATAAACTCAGTGTTAGGCGAAAACATCCAGGTTTTAGATACATCCCTCACCGGCATCAGCCTGCTTGAGTACGTCAATGCCGAGTATGAGGCAAAGAAGCTGGCGCTTCCTTACGTCCCGGACCATCTCGTCTCATCAATACAGCAAACGGACAGCCGGTATTTCTTTGCCACGGAGGCCGCGTTGCCGTTGCAGCTCGATTTTGTTCCCGGCTGGGTGCAGGCCATCATGGCGCCGGATAATGAGGAGCAGGGACAATTGATGAAGCGGGATTACCTGTTTTTCGGCGAGGCCGGGTATGGTGTGAACAGCTATTTTTTCTATTATTACCTGCATTGGGGGCCGGTATATTTGTTCTATAACCACCCGTTTGGCGGCATTTACCAGGACCAGGACGCGGACGCAACAAGCATTAACGCTGACCTGGGCGGGATTGCCGCAACCATCGCCCGCTGTGTCGAGCGTCCTGTTGCGCGGGGCGAGGCGGCTGTCGTCATCGCCGATTCCAAGCCGGGCCACTACGGTTGGGGGGTAATCAGCGACGGTGAACTGGAGTGGCAGGACGGTGAACTGGCAGACGCCTTGAAGGCGCTGTCGGAGCCTTCCGGCCAATGACGGCGGGCGCAAAGAGTACCGGCAGCGGCCGCTGAGCCGGGCCGCAACGCCGGCGCCCCTCCGCCGGCCGTTACGTTGACGGCGCGGCCGTCAGGTGGTGAATCCTGTTTCCCTTGCCTGCGCGACAAAGTCAACCAGGTTTGCCAGCGCCTGTTTGAACGCGTCGACCGCCGCGTCGGTTACGCCGAAACCGCCCTGCAGCAAAGCAAGGGGGAAGGCGTGCTGCGCATAAACGCTGCGGCTGCCTTCGTGCACGGACAAGGTGCAACCGTTGCCTCTCGACCAGTAAAAATTGCCCGTTGCGATGAGGTTGCACACGTCCGGATACGTCCCCAGGTCAGTCAGGTCCCCCACTTTGCAGGTCAGGACAACCTGTTCGACGCCAAACGCGGACAACCGTTCCAGGTTGACGGTTATGTCCGGTTCAAAATGGAGCCCCGTTTTATCCGGCGGGTCCGCCAGCTCCAGGGATAAACCTTGCAGCAGCCGGGCTACAGCCTGTTGGTAATTATCTGCGACCATCGTTTACCCCACGGTCAGCGCGAGCGCCTGCAGGTCCACCATGCCCGGAGCACGCAAAACAAAACCAGTGTGCGTCAGCCGGGCGGGACTTGTTGGCGCCGCCATTGAGTATTCGCTGCAAGAAAGTCACGCGCAGGTTTATTTTGCTTCACCTGCCCCATGAAGCGTAAAAAATATGAATGAAACGGGGCTTCGACAAGCACGTCCATGACGCGCTCGCCACCATCCAGTATCCCGCTGTTCCAGTCGGTTATTGTCCTGCCGCTGTCTTTCAACTTCCGCACGTGTTGTTGCAGCTGCTCAATTCTTTCCGTCATCCTGTCAGTCTCCGCCTGGTTGAGCAATCCTTTCACGTTCTGCTTTGCCTCGTCAATAAATCCGGGAGCCAGAATTTTATCCGCCTGCCGCGCGTCTATCAGCGGCGGCAGTCCGACGTTATAACTGCACTGTATGGCAGCGCGTTCGGCAATGTTCATGAAATTCACGCCGTGGTACGGATTGTACACGGCATCGGAAAACTTGTTCAACTTGTTATAGCTCCGGCTTGACCCGAACGAACAATCGTGGTCGATGCCTTTCAACTTCACGTACCTGCCCTGTGCATCCGTTTCGACGACCACGTTGCCGTTGTGCCGGTCGTGTTGGCCCGTGATCGCATCCAGCACCTGCAGGTTATTGAAATCTTTTATCACGTCCGGGTTGCTGAGCATTTGCCCGAGCGCCATATCGGAGCCGCGCACGGTCAGGTGGTTGACCGTCATGCCTTTTGCCCTTTCCATCAGCACGCCGAAACGCCCGTCATGGGAGTAAAATTCGCTGTTTACCAGCGTCTCTCCGCCCAGTTGCCGGTCCAGGTTCGACGAAGCAACGTTTCTTGCCGCATAGCGGGGGTGCGCCGATGGGATCTTCGAGTACGCCACCACTGCCGGGCGGGAAGCGCCGGCCGGCTCCATGGCCGTACCCTGCTTGAAAATACCCTCGGCGCCGTTGTCGAACCTGAGGTGTTGTACGGTGTTGTAATTGCCGCGCCCGAACGGCCTGGAGGATACGACCCCGAGCGCCTGGCGTTCGCCCAATTTCACGTTACTGCCGATATTCAGGCCGTGCCGTTTAAACTCCAGTGCGTCCTGCCAGCTGATCGGCGGCACGATATCTCCCCAGCCCTCGCCGGGTGAATTGAAGAGGGACTCGTGCAAGGACTCCTGCAGGCTGACGCGGTCGTTGAGGTCCGTCATAAACCGGCGCACCGCCACGTTTTTCCGGGTATCGGACAGCCCCGTAAGCGCGGCCCTGTTCGCCTGGTCCAATTCACTCAAACGCCGGTTCAGCCTGTGGTAGGTCGCGGCGCGCGTGTGCCGGTCCTGGCTGGTGACGTTGCCGGCGTTCTTCAACTCGTGATGGTAAGCATCCAGTCTGGCTATTACATTTTTATAGGCGGTATCACGGCGCATGAGGGTGACGTTGAGAACAGGAATCCGGATGTCGCTGCGGGGTTCCCTGATGCCGTGGCTGCGGAAAAACTCAGCCTTGGTAGCCATTCTTGCCGCCACCGGCGTATCCGGCACGCCCCCCCACCTGACAGTGGCGCCTGAGGGGTCGAGCTGCCGTGCCTGCGCCCCGGCCCGCTGCGCCGCCTGGTGTTGTTGCGCCGCCGCCGGTTCCCCGGCATGAGAGGGCGGCGGCCCCGGTTCTGGCGCCACCAGCCGGGCTTGGCGCGGTTCGGTTGACGCCGCGCCCGGACCGCTCCGGCGGATATCAAGCGGCGCCTGCGCACTGTCATCAGGAGACGTTATATTGACTTGTCGCTGGCCTCCCGGCGTCGGTAAACTGCCGGCCTGGCGGCCGCCGGACGTCTCGCTCCGTCGCAACGTATCGTCAGACGGCAAGGACCCGGACCTTCTTGTGACTTCAGGCATATGTCCAGCTCTCCCGAACAGTGATATTCATGTTTGCAACTGCCAACGGCAAGGGCGCCGGCAAAACACCCGACGCAGTACCCGTATACTGCCCCAGACGTTCGGCAATGTCAAAAACGAGTGTCTGTTTCGGCCCGTTGTCAAAGACGGCGGCATTCTAATCCGCCCTGTATCATTATGTCAAACAGTGTGTTGGAACTGAATGCAGTAAGACTTGCATAACGCTTATGTGAGACTATAATAAAAACTATCAGGAAATAATATCATGCAATATAGAGCAATAGTTTTGAGGTTGTGAAATGAACACCAGACTGGAATTTGTCGGCTTGCTCGCCAGTATTCTGGTGGCGGCACTTCTGCTTCATAATACACTGGATGACAGTATCGATGTGTTGCGCCAGGATGTCAGGGAATTACAGACCAGGGTAACAAACATTGAAGTGAAAGTCGCTGGTATTGAATCCAAGTTAGACCTTCTTATTGATGCCTGGGATATTGATGTGCCGGAATCGCCGTCCATAGCTGC
This sequence comes from Gammaproteobacteria bacterium, assembly GCA_028819495.1. Lineage (GTDB taxonomy): Bacteria > Pseudomonadota > Gammaproteobacteria > Eutrophobiales > Eutrophobiaceae > JAAXHV01. The sequence continues at coordinate 11,082 of JAPPLI010000128.1, forward strand.
AAAATAAACAGGAGGATTTAACATGCCAACCGGACCAAACGGGGAGAAACGCCCCACAGACGTTATAGCCAATGCCGTCCACGTGATGAAGGTTGCTACCGGGGAAATATGAAGAGGAATACGTCAACGCAGGACAGCGTAAAGGCGGGCAGAAAGGCGGACGGGCCAGAAAAAAGGCACTGGGCAAATCCGAACGTACCGAGATAGCAAAGAAGGCTGCCGGCGTCATCCGGCACCGGGCCGGCATGGAACGTGGCCGGCCTGCCTGTCCCCTCAGCCGATAAGCGCCCCCTCGCCGGTGGAGAAGATAATGTCGGCATCGGTGAGTTGGTCCGGTCCCACGCCCGCCAGCGCCACGCTCCCCCCGCCGTGGGCGCTGAGGTCGATGATTAAGCGGTCCGGACGTTGTTGCAGGGTCAGCTCGTTGATTGAGTCGAGGTCCCCGAAGGCGCTGAGGTCAATCCGGTCGTCCCCGTGGGTGAAGTCGGTCACGGCATCGTCCCCGCCGCCGGGGGCGAAGACGAAGGTATCAGCCCCGGTCCCGCCGTTGAGGGTGTCATTGCCCGGCCCGCCATTGAGGGTGTCGTTCCCGGCCCCGCCGTTGAGGGTGTCATTGCCCGGCCCGCCGTTGAGGGTGTCGTTCCCGGCCCCGCCGTTGAGGGTGTCATTGCCCGGCCCGCCGTTGAGGGTGTCGTTCCCGGCCCCGCCGTTGAGGGTGTCATTGCCCGGCCCGCCGGCCAGGGTGTCGTTTCCGGTCCCGCCGTTGAGGGTATCGGCGTGCGGCCCGCCGCGCA
>JAPPLI010000099.1 GCA_028819495.1 Gammaproteobacteria bacterium
CCCTGAAGCGGAATTGATTTTCGTCTGTTCAGGTGATCGGCGTTTCCATGAAGGAGGAATAGAGATTGTTCCGGCAGAAATGTTTTTACGGGATGTGGAAGCATTTATTTGAACCGAAATTTCTACGGCATGGTTTCCGGCCTGGATGATACTGCGTGAGCCGGGATTGGCCCGTTCTATCAAAAGCCGCGGCGCGGACAGCGGCCCGCGACGAGCATTTGACCTGGCGCGGGAGTTGGTAATGAGTGACGACGAACAGGTGGAGGCGCGCCGGGAACTCAAGGATATTCATCCCGGGCTGTTCCGCATTATTAACGCACGGCCGGCTACTATGGCAGAGATGAAGACATATGAATCAGAAAACTGATACTGATGACATGAGACCGGAGTACGATTTTTCCGGTGGTATCCGTGGTAAACATTACAAAGCTTATCAGGAAGATACAAACGTAGTTCTACTGGAACCCGAGGTGGTCCGAGTGTTCAGTGATTCTGCATCTGTCAATCAAGCCTTGCGTATGCTGATTGACCTGGCAGATGAAGTAATGCAGAAAAATCCGACAAGTGACTCCAGATAATCAGCGAGGAGTGAGACGTTAATCAAGTTTGCCCGGTTCTATTGCGAGTTGGTGAATTTGATTCATGTCTGAATTGAGATCATTTTCGGTCAATTAAATTGCAAGCAGAGGGTACGACGCTACCCAGAGCGATGCTTGCGAACATGCAGGGCTTTCCAGGCCAGCATCGGCATAGAGTTTACTCGTTTTCGCGTTTCGGGATCGGTTTCGAGGAGGTCAGTGTTTATTTCACCGCGGTCAAGTACGCCATCAAGAAACGCCTGTTCATTCGCTGAAAGGTTGAACAGGAACCCGAGCCTTTCCCGGCAGAGCGCAACGGTCTCGTCAATCCACGCATCAGTATCTTCATATTCGGCAAAATAATCCTGCGGCAGGCAAAAAAGGAGTTTATCAGCAGACTCAGCAGGGTTCATGATTGCGCTGGTGGATGCGTTCCGCCAGTCTGCCCGCCTGCACGCGCCTACAGCCAGTATTGCGGTCTTGATCCTGGTCCAGTCGAGTCCCTCAATAGATAAAATACTGCGTGCGTCAAACAGGTCGCGCATAGTGTGCCTGTCAACAAGCGCAACAATCTTTCCGGCAACGATCTCATGGATATCAAGCACAAGAATACTCCTTGCCTGTATCCCACCCAGGTTGCGGGACTCCATCCGCGCCACGCCAAACAGAGGCAGACGGTCCATGTAGTTAATATCCACCTCCAGCGTGGCATTGCCGCCCAGCGCGGAATTGAAGCGTGACAACCATTTGCCGCCGGCATGCTCGTCAGGTTGCCGACGGATGCTGTAGCCCTGAGAGGCCAAAAGCCGGTTAATGGCAGCGTCAACGTCCTGACGCTCGCGCACCATTACCGCTCTATCCAGTCCGCCAATGTAGTTCAGGTCGATATCCACTGAAAGCCGATCAAGATCAAGGTGGAAGACATTGAGGGCCGTCCCACCCTTGAGGACGAGGCGTCCGGTGAGAAACGGGTCCCGGTTAATGTCAGCCAACAGGTCCAGAAGACGTACTACCTTCTCAACCGTACCGGGCTGGTGCCCCGTCTCACCGGCGATGCGCTGTAACGTTTGGGCGGAAGGTGGCGCCATTACAACCCCTCAAAACGACGTTCAACAACATTGGCTGGAAGGATGACATTCCAGCCCCTGGCGGTCTTCCCGGAGCCGGGCTTGGCGCCAAGCGCATAGCGAAGGCCCGCCGGCGCCAGTGTCTGGAGCTCTTCAAGTACCCGTCCAGGCACGGCCAGTTGTTCCCGCTCGCGTTCCAGCCAGAATCCCAGCGCGCCGGCCGCCGTAGCGTTGCCGCGCGCCCGCGTGTGCCGCGCCAGCGCATCGGCATCGACACGCACTACCAGATCCAGCGAGTTGAACAACTCTTCCGCCCCGCCGGCCAGATCATGACGATCAAACAAGTCCGCGACGGTGCATTCGACCGTGGTTACCTTGACGTCCAGCCCCAGCCGATCAACGGTTGTCACCCCGTCCTCCATCGTACCTTGCGGGCCGGAATATCCGCGCGGCGGCTTGACGAAACGGCAGACAAACCCGGTGGTCTTGTACGTGCCCGGCTCACCGGCAGAGACCACCTGTACTTGGTTCCATTCGCTATAGGCGTAACCGTGCAACTCAAGGGCGGAGTGATAGGCGATAACACCGTCCGGACGCAGACGGGATGCGGCCAGAAAACGGTCTGCCGTCCAGCCCCGCGCCTTGGCATGCTGTGGTATCGACACAAATACCTCTCGCGCTATACGCTGTATGTTGCCCGCCTTGAGATGTTGTGCGAGCATCGCCGTTACCACCTTGTCGCCAGGTAGACGACCTACCGCGGCGGCGTACTCGGCACGCCGGAATACCGGGTGCTCACTGAAGAAAGGAGCGGATACCAATCGAGGCATGACAGTTTCGTCAAATAATTCACTGTATTCGGTATAAACAATATATAATATATGTCTATCATTGTAAATAATAAATTTTTTGGCTAACTTATTGACTTAGCGTCAAGCCTTGATATTTGCTATAAATCGTTTCTGCGACTACGGGTATTCCGCTAACGTAACCCTTCCTACACATACACGCTGCACAGCATAACTCTTAGACTAATGTTGCCCCATTTTTTGTTCGGACAATTACACAGGGGTATCAGCAAACAGGATCTCATAATTGGATTCGGCGTTCATTTACAGGAAATGACCGATATGGAGTTGAAAATTTTCTGTCTTGAGAACAGCCACACCCTGGCTTCTATCGGTTCATATACATCCGACAGTTGATCAACAATATACTCGAAGTTCAATAACAGCTTTTCCGCGTCAGGCCGGGGAAATGCCCTCCCCTGATTCCACCTGGAAACGGTTTCCGGCCTGGAGTCAAGAACATTGGCAATATCTATTGAACGCATACCTCCTTTTTGATCAATCGGTTCAATTTTGCGCGCAATGGCATTAGTCATGATATTGTCCCGCTGTCACTGCTGTCCCAGGAGAATCGTGTTTTGCTGATGTAAATCGGGTGATGTGTGAGATTATGCAACGAATGAAATTGCAAACTGCAGGGAGAAAACAATAGCGACACAAATTACTTTCCTGCGTCAGACTGATCTGTTCTCAGATAGCCGCGAGGTTGCCGCTGACAACGAGTTACGCGAGGCCCTTCGCGCCGGTAACGCGAGTGAAGCTGAGCGCAAGCTCGGCAAACTTGCCGGGCTTGCCCCCGACCACGCGGTATTGCAACCTGCCGCAGTCATAATCGACGCGTTGCGCACCCCGGCCCCGCGTGATTTGAGCGCGACGGTGGCATACCTGGAAAAACTTACGCGGGAGTGGGCGCTTGCGGCGGAGACCCTGTTCAAAACTGAAGGGAAGACCCTGCTGGCGCCGCGCTGGCGCGCCGTCGGACAAGCGCTGGAGTGTGTGGCTTTCGACCCCGCCTATCCTGATCGCCATGCCAGCCGCGCCTGCCTGGAGGCGGGTGACTGGGAGGCTGCGGTAGGCGCGGTACAGACCGAGGACGGGTTTGCAGAACAACCCGTATTAGTCGGACGGCTGGCGCAAGCATTGTGGCAGACACAACGGACTGTGCAGGCTATTGAGCGCTGGTTTTCACTGTGTTGGTCGGCGCCGGAGTATTTCACCGGGCTGCTCGAAAACGGGCACATTTCCGCGCCGTTGTTGCTTGAGCATTGGCGCGAGGCCATAAACGCCGACGTGGAACCCGAAATTTCCACGGTATGGTTTCCGGCCTGGATGATACTACATGAGCCGGGATTGGCCCGCCTTATCAAAAGCCGCGGCGCCACCAGTGGCCCGCAACGAGCATTTGACCTGGCGCGGGAGTTGGTAATGAGTGACGACGAACAGATTGAAGCGCGCCAGGAACTCAAGGATATTCATCCCGGGCTGTTCCGCCGCTTCCTGGAAAACAGTAACCAATTGTTGTAGAGTGTGTTCTCTATCCCCAGGTATCAAATGCCACCCAGGAACAGCCTCTGTGCCGGCAGTATTAGGCGGCATGCCGTGTCCCTTGTCAGGCCAGACTTGCGCGGCCCTGAACTACCTTCTTTCCCCAAAACCCTCTTTTTCTGAAATTGGCGGGAATATCTGAATTAAGTACTGTGTCCCCGGAATTCCTGTCCCCGAAATTCCCTGGCAACGTATTCAGGGTTTATCCGTCATATTTCATCTCTAGTCGTCACCAGTACTACTATCTTCTTTTCTTTTTGATTCCGTGTACTGCAATGGTTCCGGTTGCGCAATGCGTGACATACGAGTGTCGTTTGGATAAGCGCAGGGGCCAAGGATCTGATCTGCTATGAGTCCCAAATCACCCTTGTCATTTGTCTCTGATTCAACTGCCAGTTTCTCCAGGCTTTCGCTTGACTGATGCGCTAACACGTCAATGACTTTGGGTAGGGCATCCGCGCGTGAACGCAACTCGTCTGATCTAATACCCTGAGATTCCAAGAACCGTTTTACCTTTTGCAGCTGAGGCAGAAACTCCTTGTTGTCGTACGCGTAGACAATCTTCTCCACCAGAGGGCGTGTATCCTCATTGAGGTTTGCCTTCTTGAGTAACTCTCCCACACTGCTCCTTCTGCGAACTGGTTTCCTATTTTTGCCCTTCACTTCATACGCTTCTATCTCGCGTTGAATGACTGCCAAGTCAACGCTGCTGATCTCAGCAAGTGTTTCGAGTACTCTTCGCCGTCCATAACGTGCGACGAGCAATCGTGCTTCGAGGCTGAGCAGCGTGTCCTGACTCATGCTTTCTTTACCTTTCGAGGCCAAGAGCATCTAATATTTCGTCCTTCAATTCGTGGAAATCATCGATGACGTGGTATTGCGCGAAACTGGTACGAGAGAGCGGTGCCCCCTCACGAGCTGCCTTTGGATATGACGCGGAATATTTCACTCGATTTTTGAAGATGGGCCATCTGTGTCCCTTGGCTAACTTACGGACTTCCCTGATAGATTCCCGCCCTTCCGGACCATCGGAGTAAGAAGATGAATGATTGAAAACAAGACCTATGATGGTGATCTCATGGTCATCATTCTCAAGCTGGAATTCTTGTATGGATCGCGCAAGAAGAGGCAAACCAATGGTAGCCATGAACTCCGGCTTTACCGGAACGATTACGTAACGACTCGCAAAGTAGGCTGCATCAGTGAGAATCGATTCGGTGGGCGCGCAGTCAATGATAACAAGATCATACCTTCCGCCGACCCGGGAGAGTCCTTTGGCAAGTCTTCGTTCCTTGCCAGTCGGATTTTTCAACGTTCGGCTCAACTCCTGCCTTGATGGAATCAGATCAAGGGGTGTATCCCTCAGGTAACCGACATTCTTCACGATCACTGCGTCCATGTCTATCGGCCGTGGCGCGCCGATTGCTCCACCCGCTGGTATGTAATCGTCGAAAATCTGAACTACAGTGGGTAGACCGCTTTGCAAGTGCTCCGCATAGCCTTTTGGTCCCATTATACTCTGACTGAGGTTTGACTGCGGATCAAGGTCAACCGCAAGGATGCGGAGCTTATCCGTATAAGCAGCGTGTGCAAGTTGCGTCGCAAGAGTTGTTTTGCCAACGCCTCCTTTCATGTTAATAAGGCTTACAACTGTCGTCATAAAATTGTCTTCCTTGGTTAGTATACGAACCAGATTGAACCATGATTCACCTGTTTAAGTCAAATGCAAGCCGAAGTAAACCCGGGTAAAAATCACACTTTTTGCGGATTCCGGTTGGACGTGAACACCGGTTTCAGGAATACCCGAAAAGTGTTCACGTTCGCCAGAATACGCAATTGCACAACACAATGCCCTGACTACGAGCAGGCGTTGATTTATTTCAGTGTGATTATAAACAGATATTATTGGAAAAGGCGGGTGGAAGGGGAAAGTAGTAATGATTCACTTCAGCTTGGCATGAGACATTCGCATTTTGTGCACTCGGCTGATTATGGTGATTAAAATCAGGCACGAGGATATTCTGATCACATCACAAAGTTGGGAGACTAAATTTGCTTGTATCCATTCCACGAGCAATCCCTCCCATCTCCACGATACAGCCCATTCTCCCCAATCAGAAGAATGTTGCCAAATCTGGGGGTAATGATCTCTATTAATGGCAAATATTGCTCCAGAGCCATTATATACGCTTAAAATTAAACCGACTAAAATCTCCCCGCTCGCAATCCCAATCTGGGTCCTAGCCACTCCAGACACATTAAATACAATCCAAGAAAACCACCACCAAGACAGTAGCGACGAGACAGGTTGGCTACTCCAATTATACGGTATGACACTTGTTCTCCATATTTCCTTAATAGCTTGATAAGGTTTCCACAAATTGGCAATGGGAATGAAGTGCCAACCGACAGACCAGCCTGGTGTAAATCTCATACCAGATGCGCCTATACGGTGCGCGTTGTAATTGGCGCGATATATCCACATAAGTATCAAAGCTCCAGAGATTACAAAAATTGTTAAATCAATGAGTTCTAGTATGTGCTGCCGTTCGCAATTTGCTTGTACGACATATTCCACGACATCTGACTGCGATTGATAAAAGCCACTCATTAAGTCTCTAATCATCTGATACTCAAGCATGCCAAAAATAATAGCAATAACTGATATTGCAACTTGTACATACAAAAGCAATGTTGTCCATTTCGTCAAGCCGGTCAGGTCTTTAAAGCCCCCCTGCTTACCGGCTTTTGTCACTACTGTATCGTCATGTTTGGTGACGCTCTTGAAACTGGTATCATTGTTCCCTTCCAATTCTGAACGCCAAACCTTGATATTCTGCGGTCGTTCCCCCTCATCCACCCGCAACGCCCGGTCAATGGCGCCAAGTAATTCTGCACTTGCCTTGCCCTTACATCGCTGGGTAGCAGGGATTAAGGGGTCCTCCCGCAACCGCTCCGTTGCATCATTAGGTGGCTCTCCGACCAAACACCGATAACACACCGCACCTAACCCGTAAATGTCAGTCCAAGGCCCCTGATGCCCTTTAACCGAATACTGCTCAATCGGCGCATATCCGGGCGTCACAATCGCCGTCACACTGCGACTCTTCCCCGCCACCGCCTGCCGGGCCGAGCCGAAGTCAATCAGCACCGGACTGCCATCGTCTCGAATTACAATGTTGCTCGGCTTGATATCCCGGTGTAGAAAGTCAGCTTCATGAACCGCTGCCAGTCCGTCCAGAATGGGGAAAAGTATCAATGTCAACTCAGCCTCCATGAATGTCCCCTTACGTTGCAACACTTCCGACAGTGTTTCTCCCTCCGCATACTCCATTACGATATACCCTGTGCCATGGGCGCGGAAGAAACGATGAATCTTGATGATGTGCCGGTGGTCAAAGCGGGCCAGGGTCTGTGCTTCATTGAGAAAACGCTCTAATCCCCATTCGTAATCGGCCTTATCCTGGCTGGATTTGGGCAGCACAGAATTATTATCAGTGCGTACAGCTAGATCGTTGGGCAGGTACTCCTTGATGGCCACGGCCTTATCCAGGTGATGATCATAGCCCAGGTAGGTGATCCCGAACCCGCCGCTACCCAGGACACGCACCAGTTCATATTCTTCGATGCGGTATCCCGAAGGCAGGGCGTGGAGATAATCGGCCATGCGTCAGGTATCGGCCAGGGCAAGTAATATCGTGGCGGTGAATGATCCTCCGCCCCCTACAAACTGCCCTTTGCCCGCTTTTGCCAGCCGTTCCAGAAATTCGGGGCCTCCTGCCATACCGAGAGCATGTCTCCATGTTGGCACGTGAACGGTAGAGACACGATTGCCTTCCCGCGAGGCCGCAAACTGACTTGCCTGCTGCAATACGGAAGCCTGTGTTTCGGGATAAGCAGGATTGTCAGAAATGATGACAATCAGCCTGACTTTTGCTTGACTGCGCCAGGGCATAGCGACCGCCCTGTCAAGCGCCAGGTTAACGGCTTCCTCCTGGTCTCTGTTGCAGCGGGTATAGTTACCTCGTTTTATGCCCCTGGTAAACTCGGACAACCTGCGAATACTCGCATTGTTCATTTCAACCAGCGGAAATACGTTTGTTGCTCTGCTGCCTTCGCAACGATCCTTAAAATCTACGACGCCAATTCCCACGCTTGGCGCAAATTTCAGGAGCAGGCTCGCTATCTGTTCTATCTCGTTTTTCAGGCCTTTAACCTGCTTGTGCATACTGTCGGTGGTATCCAGTGCAATGACCAGGTCAAGGGGAGGAAATGCCACCTTGGGGGGTGTTTTCTCTTTTTTCGGCTGATCGGTTGCAGCCTTTAATTTATCCTGCAACTCCTGTTCCCTCGCAATGCTTTCTGCCAACCGGGCCTGAAGTTCTCTGGCTTCTGCTTCCGCTGCATCCAATCCCGTCTGTGTCTTTTCAAGCTTCTCCTGTACAGGGGTGGGATCGAGATTAGGGAAAAAAGGCAACAGGAGAAGCGTTATCAATATGAACGCGCCCAATGCCGAGGCAAACAGGTCCAGGGCGGACATGTTGAAAATATTAATTTCGCGATTGCGTTGTTTCATGGCGCTGATGCCACTTACAGTTTTGATACCATCAATTCCAGAGACCCCAGCCTGATTGAAGCGCCATATTCCAATCGTGCAAGACTGAAAGGGGACAGTCTCTGATTATTAAGAAATGTTCCATTCATCGAATTCAGGTCTTCCAGGTAAAACCTGCCGTCCTGGGTGGATATCCGCACATGACGCTTTGAGACTCTGTCATCATCGATCACCGTATCGACCAGTTCCGGGTGGCGGCCCAATGCCACCCCCAGCCGTTTGTCGACAAACATATCTGGTGTCAAAGCTATACGGACTCGAGCGCCGTTGCTGTCGAAACCTGCCAATACCAGACCATGCCGGGGAAGTTTGTTTTTTGTTCGTTTTTTACGGTGTCTGACCGCTGCCTTTTTATTAGTGTGCTGACTGATTTGTTCAACAATACGAATAACCTGCCGCCGGGGTTTTCTCAGGGCCAGGAGCAAGGCAAGCAGCGTTAGTACGGCAAGTATGGTTACCCATACAGAATTTCCGATCTTGCCAATCGGCGCGCAGCCGGTATCCTGAGATTTAAATGGAATTGACTCGTTTCGCAATATCTGCGCCAACTCCTCAATATGTGACGACCAGTAAATTCCTGTTGCATGTGGAACTCTTGTCAGGCCCAGCGAGGGGCTGTTGATTACCACCAGGGAGGCGAGAGTATTCACGCCGATAACATTGCCGCAATCATCCAGCAAAGGCCCGCCGCTGTTACCTGGATTCATGGGTGCATTGTGTTGAATAATCACAAATTCCGTGCTGCGCCACGCGCCGGTAAAGAGCCGGCCAATAACGCCATCCTGCACAGTCGGATCATCGGCCAGTTGTTCAAAGTCAGCGCTCTCGGGATAACCGATTGCCCAGACTTTCTGACCCTTGTCGGGAGTGGAGCGTAACAGCCTTACGGGTGGCAGCTCAAGATCATGGGCTCTCAGGATTGCGAGGTCCAGTTCCGGGAATGACTTGACAACCTCTGCATCATACAGAGTATGCGAATTTGCGGGAACAACCTGGATATTTTTGCCGTTATCAATAACGTGAGAATTTGTTGCAATATAGCCCGCATCGTTAACAACGAAACCGGTGCCTGTTCCTATTCCATGATCCATGTATGCCACAATACGAACGACACTCTTCTCAAGAGCGGCAAAATCCGGTGCTGCCAGGATACAGGTGGACATACACAGAAATATTGTCCCCAGGCAACTACGCAATCCGGGCCTTGATGTGATTTGCACGTTTATCCCGGCGACTATCTATACCAGACGTACGGTCAAAATGAGCGGCCCCATCTGCAGTCGATCCTTATCCTGCAACAGTACTTTTTCCCGTGGTTGTAGCGCATTGCCATTCACCATTGTTCCGTTCAAGGTGTCGAGGTCCTCTGCATAGAGTCTGTCATTGGTATACGTCAGGCGGGTGTGTTCGCGAGAGATTTCATCGTGGTCAATAATAAATTCCGAATCAGCGGGATTTCTTCCGAGAACCACTCCTGCGGGGTCACCTAACGCCAATGCCGGGATGCTTAACGTAAACGGTTTACCGGTGTTGTCCTGGCCTTCCAATATACATTTGAAAGGCGCTGGTTTCGGCGCCTTGGCGGCTACTTGCCGGGCTTCTTCCGCTTCCTGTTCCGCTGTGCCCAACCGGGCAGCGGCGGACTGTAACTTTTTCTTTTTTGCGCGAGCCGATAAGAACCAGCCGAGAAGCGCCAACAGAATCAATACCGTTCCTGTTGCAACAGCCCACAACAGTTGTTGTTCTTTTTTTGCCTGCTCCTGTTGCAGTCTCTCCGCTTCTTCCTGTTTATGCCTGGCGGTTTCTTCGGCTGCCAGACGAGCAGCCTCGGCGGCCTCGGCCTCCTGTTTTTTCAGGGCGGCGTCTTCTTCAGCGGCTGCTTTTGCAGTTTCAGCATCCGCTTTTGCGGCTTCTGCCTGTTGTTGGGCTTTTTCGGCTTCTTGTTTCGCCGCTGTGGCGGCCTCTGCCGCCTTTTGTTGTTGCATGGCCGTTCGTTCTGCGCGCTCCACTGCACTCAGACAAACATCCGTAACAACGGTGTGGGTAATTCCTTTGTCCTTTAATGCAGTTATTATATCGTTGCTTCGTAAAGCAAGAACTTTTCCTTCTGGTTCGGCAATCCGCCCGGTTAACCAATGAACCGCTTCCGGCTAGGGCGTATTCATGGCGACAACCTGGCCACATTCATTAAACAGAGGCATTCCAAACTCCCTGGAACTTATCATGGCATTATGCTCCAGCATGTGCACCGTTGGATCATCGGCTGCCATGCCTGGGATATCCTGATATACCCCAACGGTGCCTTGAGACAACTGTGCGGTCTCATCCGTCGCATACTTCAGTGTTTGCACGATCCTGCCTACGTCTGCTCCCTGTTCGGACAGTTTCAACGGCGGCAAGTCCAGACCCTGGACATGCAACAGGGCCAGATTCATATCCTCATTGACAAAAGTTTGTTGTGACAGGATTTCAGCGCCTGTTTTCAGGGACAAAACGGTTAGCTGATCTGCTTGTTCTATAAGATGAGCATTGGTGACTACATGGTCTTCATCGTTAACAACAAAGCCTGTTCCTTCAGCTACGACCCGGTTATTATCGTAGGCGCGCACCCGCACCAGACTCTCACGTACCAATTCAGGGTCAATTTCAGCAGAAACAGGGAAGCCAGCAAAAAATAACGACAATAACCAGTATCGACAGGTATATTTCAGCGTCATCTTGTCTCTCCCACCTCAATGACTCCGCAGTTGTTTGATTCCCAATTCCCGCTTCAGAGATATGAAAAGGTTTCAGAGTACTCAATACCCCTGTCTGATGCAATACCTCGGCCCGACGGGCATTAGTTCCCGCGGAATTTCGGGGTCAGAGTAAAATCGCAAGGAGCACGGCGGCGGCAAGAACGGTGGTGATTTTACTCTGACCCCACCCATTTAGTTGACCTGTCCTGCCGCGGCCACGGACCGGTAGAATATGGAACGGTCGATCGATTTCAGCAGGCAC
>JAPPLI010000213.1 GCA_028819495.1 Gammaproteobacteria bacterium
TAACGCCCGATACAGGTTTGTGCCATTCATATCCATCTCTCCCTGGAACACATAATGGTTCCGAATTTCTATTGTTAAGGTTCATACCGATACTACACAATGGAGAGCAGCCTTGTCAACGACAGGACGACAGGACAAGGACAACACTTAAAGTCGTGATTTCTGAAGATTATCCTTTGCAATCTTAACAGCCTCTTTATAGACCGCTTCGTGAATTTGCTCGGGTAATTCATCGAAGCGAGATAAGAAACTGTCTTTATTTGCCGGATTGTATTCCGGAATTTGCGCTATGGCCTCCTTATATACCTCTCCTCCATTTGCCAATCTGCCTTCCGGTGTTCTTCCTTGTTCATATAACTGTTTGTATAGAACCGCATCATCTTCTGCCATTTCTTCAATGATCTCTAAATATACCGCTTTTTCCATAACGCTCCGATAATGCGATCTGAACCGTTCTACTTCATGATTGTACTGTTCTGAACCAGGAAGGCATTGTTCATATAACTCGTTTACAACAGAAGCAGGATCATTATAACCAGCGACAGCCAGATGCTCCTCAGCAAATTTACGGTAAATATAACCTGGAATGTTATCCGGCATAATTTTAATCCGAAATTAAGCCATAAGCGTCATAAATATATTGATCAGCCAAACGGCTGCGCCTGGCAGGTAAATCATCAACTGAACCTTTCAACAAATTACCTGCCGGCTGGCGATTACCAAGTAATCGGTGGGCAGCCATCAATGAAGCTTTGGTATAAACCATTTCATGAATAGCGTCAGGCGTATCCACATAACGCTTAAAATAATCATCTCTGGATTGCGGCTCATATTCCGGTATTCCTTTTTCTGTCTCTGATGGCTGGCCCTGTTCCGCCTTTATCAGTTTGATGGCTTCCTTGTATTTTGTGCCGCCAGTTTCCAGTCTGCCTTCCTCCGTTCGGCCTTTATTATACAATTCAAGGTACTTGTCAGGATTATCTCCCGCTTCATCCTCAATGATTTCCAGATACCTCGCAATCCTCATCCCCTCATAATAACGAGGCTCAAATTTTTGCACTTCCTCCGCATACTCTGCTTCTGATGGCAGCTGTTTGTCGTATAGCTCATCTACCACCGCAACCGGATTATCATATCCCGCCGCATCCATTGCCGCCTGGGCAAATCGACGGTATGTAAGACCTGGCGCAATAGTTACGGCCGACTCTCTGTTACTCACATCTTGAGCAAACATACCTAAAGTTGACCGGCCTACCTGTACACCCCTCCCGGTCAGGCTGTAGTCTTCAATATGAACCGGCGCTCCTTCTTTTTGAAGCATCCTGTGCGGACCAACTTTACCATAGTCGGGAGCTTCGGGATGAACCGGGTCAACTTTCCCTGCAAGTGACTGAACTACAGGATCTGTGGCTCGTTGAAATGTCGGAGATACCAGGAACAGATCATGTTCCGTTGTTTCGCTCTGTTTATCAGTAAACAATAGCGCCTTCTGAGAATCATTTGGATTCGCTTTTATATCACTATAAGAGCCGGTAGTGTACCTTACAATTCCCGCCTCCTTGAGCATATGCATCATTTCATGAACATGGAATGGAGACGCTATAATATCCTGCATTCTCGTATTAAGAGTTTGTACCATATCTTGATTGTTTTCAGCTACAGCCGTACCCGGTTCTGTAAGAGTTAAGCAGGGAATAAAAATCAGTTAGCGAAATTGGCATGGTAAGGAATACCTGTTTATAGCATACGGTCCGAAAACAGCGAGCCGGTTGTCCAGCGTTGCGGAGTGGTATCCTGTTAAAAGCAACGCTCGCTCACCAGGCATCTCTCCAGCAGCGCAACGAAAAATAGACCACTGTAAAAAATATTTCCGTAACTTTCCTTGAAAACACTCCGGCGAGGCATCTCTATTGAAATTATGGCTTTAACGCGAGCGTAATTAAGTTTACTTCCTCTACAGCCTAGTTTTCTTTCCTTTTACATCAAGGCCCATCAATGCCAAGTAGCCAGCGATACTATATAATTTTTTGTGTCGTCATCAGTATCTGCTGATAAAGGGATATACATATTACTGCTATAGGGGGACAAACTTGATGCAACTCCAGTTAGATTCGCTGCCTTGGTACGTCATGGCTACCATTCTGCTTTTTCCGCTAACCGGTTACTCACAGATAGAGGAAATCGTCGTGACTGCGCAAAAACGGGAGGAGAACCTGCAGGATACGCCCATTGCCATCACTGCGTTCACGGAGGAAGCCCTGGAAGCGCGCATGATCAACGACATATCCAAGCTGGCGGATTTTACCCCCAACGTAATTTTCGATACCACCACGCCCATCAGTGGATTGTCCAACGGCGCCGCGGTATTTATCCGGGGTATCGGCCAACTGGATTTTGCCATGACGACGGACCCGGGCGTGGGCACGTATATTGACGGCGTGTATTCATCCCGTGCAGTGGGTGGAGTACTGGACGTGGTGGATATCGAGCGTATAGAAATACTACGCGGCTCCCAGGGCACGCTGTTTGGCCGCAACACCATCGGCGGCGCCATCAACATCACTACCAAGCGGCCTGCCAAGGAGTTTGGCGGCATGGTTGAAGCCACCTTCGGCGAGTTCGAGAGGAGGGATTTCAAAGGTTCGCTTGATGTGCCGGTTACGGACAAATTCCGCACTAAGTTTGCGTTTTCCAGCAAGAACCGGAACGGATTCGTGGACCGGGTCCTGGTGGGTGACAGGCTGGGTGACGAAGACCGGCAGTCGGTGCGGGGTTCATTCCTGTTACAGCCGACCGATGCTATCGATCTGTACGCGACCGTGGATTACACAAGTATCGACGAGCAGAGCGCCGGCACGGTCATGGTCGGCATCACCGAGTTCCCCGGCGAGCCCTCGCAGGGCCTGGCGCCGAGCAGCACCTGGGCTTACAACCAGGTATTCGTGCCGGCCAACCCCGGCGTGACGCCTTATTCCCTGGAAGAGTTTTTGCCGGACAGGAAGGACCAGACCTATGCGACCGGGCTGAACGGCACCGACCTGGAAATTTTCGGTTCTACCCTGACCTTTTCCTGGTCGCTCCCTTGGTTTGAGTTCAAGTCGATTACTTCCTACCGCGAAACCGAGGGTAATTTTTACCGGGACCCGGACAATTCTCCGGCCCAGATCACCGAGAGCTACAACCCCGATTACAATCATGAACAATTGAGCCAGGAAGTACAGCTCACCGGACAGGGTTTCAACGATCGCCTGGACTACGTGCTGGGCGCCTACTATTTCGAGGAAGACGGTGAGGATTTCGTGTTCGTGCCGATTTACGGAGCGATTCCCACACCGGGCGGGCTGTTGGGGTTACCCCTGTATATCAATAATTTCATGACGATAGATAATACCAGCAAGGCCATATTCGGCCAGGGCACCTTCGATATTACCGAGCAGCTTGCCGTCACTTTTGGTATGCGCTACACGGAAGATAAAAAAGGCTTTGGTTATCGCCAGTATATCTCACCGGATGACCCCGGGGGAGGCGCCACTATCATTCCTGGCATCATTACCGTCGCGGCAATACTGGGACCGCCTATCCCGGCGCCGGGGCCGGCTGACGCCCTTATCGCATGGGACGAGGTGTCCGATCAGTTCAGCGAGCTGAATTTCCGCGCAGGCCTCGAGTACCAGTTGAACGATGATACCCTGTTGTACTTCACCTATGCCGACGGGTACAAGAGTGGCGGGTTTAACTTCCGCTACGTGGTGTCCCGCGTGGACCCGCTGCCGTTCGACCCGGAGACCCTGGAATCCTACGAAGTGGGTTTCAAGTGGCAAGGACTGGATGATCGCCTGCGCGTCAATGCGGCAGGGTTTATCAGCGAGTACGGCGATGTACAGATCCAGTTGTTCGAGACCGGCGGCGGCCCCCTGACCCAGAATGCCGGGGTCGCGGATATCATCGGCGTGGAAGTGGAGTTGACGGCCGTGCCTCACGAACGCCTGCTGCTCAATGCCGGCTTCGGCTATATTGACGCGGAATATGACGAACTCAACCTGCCCACGACCAACGTGGCGCAGGCGGTGAACCTTGATACGAAACTGCCCAATACCCCGGAGACCACGGTGAACGTCTCGGCGGAGTATAATCATCCCTTACCCTGGGGCTCGCTCAGTGTGCGCGGCGATTACCGTTATACGGACGATCTCTACAACGATGCGCAGAACTCCCCGTTCCTGTACCAGGACGGGTACAGTATGGTGAACGCGTCGGTGAGTCTCACTGTCGGCGGCTGGGAGTTCAGCGTCTTCGGGGTCAACCTGACCGACAAGCGCGTGATAACCAGTGGCGATTCCAACTTTGGCCTGGGGTTTCACGAGGCGAACTACAACCGGCCGCGGGAGTTCGGCGGGCTGGTGAGGTATCGGTTTTAGACTATTGGAGAGTGGCAGATGCCGGAACAGGAACAGTATAAAGTAGCCGTAGTACAGGCGGCGCCGGTCTTCCTGGACCTGGAGGCCACGATTGAGAAGGGAATTGGCTATATTGAGGACGCGGCGGGCAATGGCGCCCGGTTGATCGGGTTTCCCGAGACCTGGATACCCGGCTATCCCTGGTGGATCTGGCTGGATTGCCCGATTGACGGTCTGCGTTTCGTGCGGCAATACCACGAAAACAGCTTGCGGAAAGACAGTCCGCAGTTGCAGAAGCTCTGTGACGCGGCCAGGGACAATGACATCTTCGTCGTCATGGGCGCCAGCGAACGTGCCGGCGGTTCACTTTATATCGCGCAGTTTTTTATCGATGCGGACGGTTCCCTGCTGGACGTCCGACGCAAGCTGAAGCCGACCCACGTGGAACGCACGGTATTCGGTGACGGGCACGGCAACAACCTGCGAGTCTTCGATACGGACCTGGGGCGCATCGGCGGGTTATGCTGCTGGGAGCATTTGCAGCCGTTGACCAAGTATGCGATGTATGCTCAGAATGAGCAGGTGCATATCGGCGCGTGGCCCACTTTCAGCCTGTACCGGGATAAGGCCTACAGCCTCAGCCCGGAAATGAATATGGCAGTTTGCTCAGTCTATGCCATGGAAGGTCAGTGCTATTATCTTGCTCCCAGCGGGGTAGTTTCCGAGGACATGCTTGAGTTATTGGTCAGAGCCTCAGCCAAACAGGAATTACTGCTGCCAGGTGGCGGTTCTGCCATGATCTTCGGTCCGGACGGCGCGCCGTTGTGTGACTACCTGGATGAAAATACAGAAGGGCTGCTCTATGCAGACATAGACCTGGGGGCAATATCGATAGCCAAATCCTTTGCCGATCCAGCCGGCCACTACTCCCGCCCTGATGTCACGCGCCTGTTGTTGAACATGTCTCCCGTAGCGCCGGTGGAGATAATAAATGCTGCTCCAGGCCGAGACCTTGAAGGTGAAGAGATTGATGGAGACACTGATGGTGGTGCACTGCCAGTAAGAATGACAATCGCTAACCAGATAACCAATATGCAGCCGGATTAAATCATTGCGGGGTGGTCAGATATGCCTCAACACAACATGCCGGAAAACTGGGAACCGCCGTATCCTGCCTGGTCGGTTGAATTTGCGCCGGATGTTCGAGTAGTTGTAGTAGGGTACTTTGCCGCACAGTTCAAAAACAGTTCTGTTGACGAATTCAAGGGGTGGATGCGGCTTGCATTATCCATTGACAATGCGCCATTACATCACCTGCAAGCCACCTATACAGACGTGGAAGGTTATACGAACCATGTCTGTATTTGTTATTGGACGAGTCAGGAATCCTACAATAGTTGGGCAGCGTTGCCCCCGGTCACAACGTGGTGGAATGATCCTGCGCGATTGAATGGAGAGGTTGGATATTGGAGGGAGATCGTTTTTGCACCTATGGAGCGTCTTGAGACCCTGTTTTCGTCGGAAGACGTTGCAGGAATGGCTACGCTGGCTTCCCGGGTTACCGGGCCGGTACGGGAACATGCTTATTGGGGCGCAATGCGCGATCGTATGCCGGCATCGGATTACAATGATTTCAGCAGTAAATTCGGCGACCGGCTGATTCGCCTGCCGGAAGTCGAGAGCAGGGGGCAACGGGTTCGAATAACGCCGCCGGAAAACATCTGTCTGATCCGTTCGGCACAGGACTGGACACAATGCAAGGACGGCGAGCTTGACATATATCAAAATGACGTACATCCTGTGCTTATAGAAGGCATGAATTTCATCCGGGACAATCCCTCGGAGACCGGCTGCATCAGTTGCCGTTTGATGGACGAATTGACCGAAACCGGCGATAAACAGGCAAAAACATTCGGTATGGCATACTTTCTCACCATGGCGCACCTGGAGGCATGGGTCAAGTCGCACCCCACTCATCTTGCGATATTCCGCAGTTTTCATACGATGGTGAAGCAACTGGATTTCCAACTGGATTTAAGGCTCTGGCATGAGGTGATTGTATTGCCTCAAGGCGAACATGTTTTTGAGTACTTCAACTGCCATGAAAAAACGGGATTGTTACCCTTCTTCTCACCCGTCGGCGGAACAGATGTATCCCATTGAAACTTCACTGATTCTCCATGGACCAGTACCTGATTACCAAAGCGCCTGTCCACTCAACCGAGGAAGCTTCAGAAAAAGATCGGCTTGATTACTGGATAGACCTGATATGTGACGAATTCGTACAACTGGACTGCTCTATCAATGAGCATAGCAACTTCAGGGGCAGACTTTGCGGTTGGGACCTGGATGACGTACGTGTTTCAGAAGTCAGTGGCGAAGCCCAACATGTTACCCGTTCAAAAAAACAGATTGCCAAAGCAAAGGAAAGAGAGTTCCTGTTAAGTTTGCAAATGGATTACACCGGGATTCTCAGCCAGGATGGCCGGGTTGCTCAGTTACGTCCAGGGGATTTTGTTATCTATGACAGCACCCGGCCTTACTTCCTGCACTTCGACCAGCCGTTTCGCCACGTTGTTTTGCAGATCCCTTATGACTCACTGGCCGAGCATTTTTTACAGCCGGAAAATATTACAGCCCGAACGGTTTCAGCACAGACTGCCGTGGGCGCTCTGGTTTCACAATTCATTCAGTCTGTGGCTTGTCGAGTGGATACCCTGGCGCCCCCCGAACGCTATGTAATTAACCAGCACATCATTGAACTCATAGTGCTTGCCATGAGTTCGACGGCTTCGTTACGCGAAGTGGACGGGCAGTCCATAGCAAGGACCGCCATGCTGGAACGGATCAAGCAATATATCGAAGTCAATATCCGCCATCCGCAACTCAGCCCGGCGCTGGTAGCCAAACATCACCAGATCAGCGAGCGGTACCAGCGCATGCTGTTTGCATCGACCGGCGCCACCATTTCCAGGTTTATCCTGGACAAGCGCCTGGAATTATGCCGGGAAATGCTTGAGAATCCTGAATTGTGTGATTACAGTATTTCACAAATCGCTTTCAGCAACGGTTTCAATGACGCCTCAAGCTTCAGTCGCAAGTTCAAGGAGCATTACGGCATTACTCCGAAGGAACACAGAGCAGTGAAAATACAGGAATTACACGAATAATTTGCGACTGTTGCAGTCACGAATTTCATAGATTATCTTTCGCTGTTTCCAATCCCGTTTAGAGTTGGAAAAATACGCTTGGCTTTGACCAAAGCGCGAGTTATTTTACATGAATGATCTGAAAATAGTCTGTCTCGGCGGGGGGCCGGCTTCGCTGTATTTCTCCCTGCTGATGAAAAAAGCCAATCCCGGTCATGAAATTACCGTAATCGAACGCGGTCCGCGCGATGCCACCTGGGGTTTCGGCGTGGTATTTTCCGATGATACCCTGCACGGGTTCATGGAAGCCGATGCACCCAGTTACAAACGCATCGTTGAACAATTCGCCTACTGGGACAAAATAGAGACCCGGATACACGGTGCAAAAGTCATCAGCGGCGGGCACGGGTTTTGCGGCATGTCGCGCCTGAAGTTGCTGAATGCTCTCCATGACCGTTGCGAAGGCCTGGGCGTCAACCTGAGATTCAATACCGACATTACCGATCTGGCGCAACTGGATATAGACGGTCACGACCTGGTGGTTGCCGGCGACGGCATCACTTCCATGCTGCGCACCGCTTACGAAAGGGAATTCGGCACCATGTTGGACTGGCGCTCCAATCGTTTCTGCTGGCTGGCAACGACCTTGCCGCTGGACAGTTTTATCTTTATTTTTCGCAGGAATGAACACGGCTGGTGGTGGGTACACGGGTACCGCTATGAAGAGGGCATGTCCACCTGGATAGTTGAGTGCAGTCACGAAGCCTGGATGAACGCCGGGATGGATACGTTCTCCGAGGATGATACCAGAAGTTATATTGAAGAGGTGTTCAGGGAAGACCTGCAGGGCCACCCGATCATTACCAACCGGTCACTCTGGCGTGAATTCCCCGTGGTGGGAAATGACAGGCTATATCATAAAAACATAGTATTGCTGGGTGATGCGGGGCGCTCGGCGCATTTCTCCATCGGTTCCGGCACCAAGCTGGCCATGGAAGACGCCATCAGCCTGGCAGATATCTTTCGGCAGCAGGGCAACCGCGTCAACTCCGTCCTGGAAGAATACCAGAAGATACGTAAACCTGAGGCAGACCGGCTACAACGTACCGCCGTGACCAGCCTGCACTGGTTTGAAAACATCGGTCGCTATGCCCGCCAGGATGCGGAGCAATTCACCTTCAACATGATGGTGCGTTCGAAACGCGTGACCTATGACAACCTCCGTTTACGCGATCCCGGGTTCATCCGGTCCATAGACAAGTGGTTTGCCGGACATACCCGTAAGGTGACGGGTTATGACGACATCGACACGGAAAACCCCGATGTACCCATGTTCCAGCCATTCAGGATAGGCCGTATGCGCGTTGAGAACCGCGTTCAGCTTTCCGCCATGTGCCAGTATTGTGCAACAGACGGTATGCCGGATGAGTGGCATTTTGTTCACTATGGCTCCCGGGGTATCGGGGGTGCCGGCATCGTCAGTACGGAAATGCTGTGCACCTCGGCAGACGGACGGATAACAACGGGTTGCGCCGGTATATGGAATGCCAGACAGACGGAACAATGGCGGCGTATCACCGCATTCATCCATGCCCACAGCAAGGCGAAGGTGTGCGGGCAAATCGGTCATGCCGGCCGCAAAGGCGCGACCTGCATTCCCTGGCAGGGCGGGATAGACGAACCCATGCCGGAACAGGCCTGGGAAATCATCGCACCGTCACCGTTGCCTTACCTGCAACATAGCAGAACACCCCGTGGAATGTCCGGAGATGACATGGACAGGGTTGAAGTGGATTTTCTCAATGCCACCAGTAATGCGGTAATTGCCGGGTTCGACATGCTTGAAATACACATGGCGCATGGCTATTTGTTATCTTCTTTCATCAGTCCTTATACCAACCGGCGCGCTGATGAATATGGCGGCGATATTAAAAACCGCGCTCGCTTTCCGTTGCGCATACTGCGCGCAGTCCGGCAGGCCTGGCCGCCGGAACGGCCCATTTCGATAAGGATTTCGGCAACGGACTGGATCACCGATGGCTTGTCCGAAGGAGATTTGTCAACTCTGGTTTTCCTGTTAAGGGACAACGGCGCCGATATCATAAACGTCTCCACTGGACAGGTCGTCAGTCACGAAGAACCTGTTTACGGGCGCATGTACCAGGCGCCATTTGCCGATCGAATCCGCAATGAAATGGGAATTCCCACTATTGTGGCCGGCAACATTACCAGCGCCGACCAGGTCAACACCCTGGTTGCCGCGGGCAGAACCGACCTGGTCGCCCTGGCGCGCCCGATTATGAACGAACCGCAGTTCGTGCTGAATGCCGCGGCCCGTTACGGTTACAAGGAACAACACTGGCCGGAACAGTACGGTGCGGGGAAATTCGCGGCGGAACTTAAAGCCGCCAGGGACAACGAGGAAGAAATCGACCTCAGAACCGCCGCAAAACCCCCCAACCCGGAGGATATGCTGGCAGTAGCTATCGCCCGCGGCGAGGTGTTATTGGATTGATCATGGGTTATAATCAGGCGGATATCCGGGCTGATGGCAGCACCAGCGGGAGAATTGAAGATGACGCATTACACTGACGACCAATTGGCGGGATTTGTCAGGGAGGACTCCGTCAACAAACGAGTCTACACCGATCCTGAAGTCTTCGACCTGGAGATGGAACGCATCTGGAACAGGTCCTGGATTTATGTCGGCCACGACAGCCAGGTAAAACAGCCGGGAGATTATTTCGCCACCAGCATCGGCAGGCAACCGGTGGTCATGACCCGGCACAAGGACGGCAAGGTGTACGTGCTGTTCAACCGCTGCGCCCACAAGGGCGCCCAGGTGGTGGGAGACAGTTGCGGCAATATGCCCAAGCTGCGCTGCAGCTATCATGGTTACGTGTTCGATACCGACGGGACGTTGCTCCATATTCCCAGGGAGGAGGGCTACAGCGGCGCCGGTTTCGGCAAGGGCAGGCCGGAATCCAACATGCAACAGGTCCCGCGGGTTGACAGCTACCACGGCCTGGTGTTCGCCAGCCTGGCGTCCGAAGGGCCGGACCTGAAGACCTGGCTGAGCGGCGCAGCGGTCTCCATCGACAACCTGGTGGAGCGTTCGCCTGAAGGGCGTATAGAAATAGCCGGGGGTTGTTTCCGCTATATGCATGATTCCAACTGGAAGATGTTCGTGGAGAACCTGAATGACGCCATGCACCCCATGGTTGTACACCAGTCTTCCAGCGGCACCGCAAAACGGGTCTTTGATGAGCGCCTGAAAGAGGGCGATCCCGTCCCGTTTGAACTCGAGATGCTGGCGCCGTTCACCAACAACTACGAGTTTTTCGAAAAGATGGGACTGACGGCCTGGGATTACGGGCACAGCGTCACCGGCGGCAAATTCAGCATTCACTCCGCCTATTCACCCATACCCGGTTACATGGACGCGCTGATCGAGAAATACGGTGAGCAGAAGGCCCGGGAAATCCTCGCGGTAAACCGCCACAACACCGTAGTGTATCCGAGTTTTACCCTGAAAGGCGCCATCACCTCAATCCGTGTCGTCAAGCCCGTGGCTGTGGACAGGACCGTTATCGAGTCCTGGGTGTTCCGGCAGGTGGGCGCCCCGGAGGAACTTTTCCGGCGTTCGATTACCTATTGCAACCTGATCAATTCCCATGCCAACCTGGTCGGCCCGGACGATTATGAAGCCTACCACAGGCTGCAGTACGGCCTGCAGACCGAGGACGGCAATGAATGGGTAAGCCAGCATCGCTACCTGGGACAGGAAGAAGTGGAAGAGGACGGGACCAGGCACGCGGCAGGCACCTCCGATATGGTCTTCCGCCACCAGTTCCGCACCTGGAAGGACTACATGGTCGGCGCTGCGTGATATTGCTTAGTACCCTTTCCAGTTAATATTGACATGTTCAGAGCCACACAGCA
Organism: Gammaproteobacteria bacterium; assembly: GCA_028819495.1. Taxonomy (GTDB): domain Bacteria; phylum Pseudomonadota; class Gammaproteobacteria; order Eutrophobiales; family Eutrophobiaceae; genus JAAXHV01. The sequence goes on from JAPPLI010000213.1 coordinate 11,489, forward strand.
ACGTCAAGACAAGGCGCAGCCCGCCGGGAATGGCGAGTCCTTGCCAAGGGCTGCA
>JAPPLI010000069.1 GCA_028819495.1 Gammaproteobacteria bacterium
AACGCGTACTCAATAAAATCAATCAGTTAGCGGCGTAAACCGTCGAAGTCGGGATCCTGTTTCGAGAATCCAGGCGCTTTTCGCTTTTTGAGTGAAATAACCTGATGCACCTTTCCTGGAATGAAATACGCGTACGCGCTGCCAGCTTTGTACAAGAGTGGTGGAACACAGTACGGGAGCGTAGTGAAACCCAGAGTTTCTATAACGACTTCTTTGAGATATTCGGGGTCAAACGGCGCACAGTTGCCCGCTATGAACAGCATGTAAAGAAACTGGATAACAGCTCTGGGTTTATCGACCTGTTCTGGCCCGGTGTCCTGATCGTTGAGCAAAAGAGTATCGGGCGTGATCTTACCAAGGCTTATGGCCAGGCCGGAGAATACTTCGACGCCTTAAAAGAGAGCGAACGTCCCCGTTACATCCTGGTCAGCGACTTCCAGAGCTTTGAACTGCACGATCTGGATGAGCGCAAGACGTTAGCTTTTCCACTGAAGGACCTGCCTGAGCATGTAGAAGCATTCGGTTTTATCCTGGGAGTACAGCGCCGGTCTTTTCGCGACCAGGACCCGGTTAACATACAGGCCTCGGAACTGGTCGGGCGGTTACATGATGCCCTGTTCGAAGCGGGTTATCGCGGCCACGACCTGGAGCGATTCCTGGTTCGCATTGTATTCTGCCTGTTCGCTGACGACACCGGCATCTTTGAGCCGCGTGACATCTTCCTCGACTTCATCGAAACCCGCACGGGGGAAGACGGTTCGGATACCGGCGCCAGGCTGATGGAACTGTTCCAGGTGCTCGATACCCCTGAAGACCAGCGTCAGAAAACCCGTGATGAAGACCTGACCCGGTTTCCCTATGTCAACGGTGATTTGTTCAATGGGCCACTGCGGATACCTGCCTTTGATTCGGGCATGCGCAGGATACTGCTTGATGCCTGCAACTTCGACTGGTCAAACATATCGCCTGCCATCTTTGGCGCGCTGTTCCAGTCCATCATGGACCCGGAGGAACGCCGCGCAATAGGCGCGCACTACACAACAGAGAAAAATATCCTGAAAGTGATTGAGCCGTTGTTCATGGATGACCTGCGCACTGAGTTTATGCGCTTGAAGTCTCGCAAGGACAGTCGCCGTCTTGCCGAGTTACAACGGTTCCAGAAAAAGCTGGGAGAAATGCGGTTCTTTGACCCGGCCTGCGGCTGCGGCAACTTCCTCATCATTGCGTACAGGGAATTGCGTTTGCTGGAAATTGAGGTGTTACAGGAAATTCGCCAGGCCGGACAACTGGACGCCATGGCTCAAGACCTGTCACAGATCGACGTCGATCAATTCTATGGTATTGAGTTGAAAGAGTTTCCGGTTCGCATTGCAGAGACAGCTCTGTGGATGATGGATCACATCATGAACAACCGGCTGAGTCTGGAGTTCGGCCAGATTTACGCACGTATTCCGTTACAAACGGCGCCACATATCGTCCATGGTGATGCGCTGGAAACAGACTGGGAAGAATTACTTCCAGCCGAAAAGTGCTCCTTCGTATTCGGTAATCCGCCATTTGGTGGATTCGTCATGCGTAATGAGCAAAAGCAGAGACAAACCAAATCCGTAATGGCCGATCTTGGCGCTATGGGCTCACGTCTCGACTATGTTGCCGTTTGGTTCCTGAAAGCCGGGAATTATCTCAAGGGAAAGCCGGCGAGGATAGCTTTCGTTGCGACCAACTCGATTACCCAAGGCGAACAGGTGGCGCAACTCTGGCCGGCGCTATTCGACCGCTACAATCTTGAGATCATATTCGGTCACAGGACCTTCTCCTGGGGGTCGGACGCGCGTGGTATGGCTCATGTCCATGTGGTGATTATCGGTCTGTCCGGCCATCACTCCACGCCTCTGGGACGTAGGCTCTTCACATACGAGAATACAACCGGCGAACCCGACGAGACCGAACTTGCCCAAATCAGCCCGTATCTTGTTGGCGCAAGCCACTTGGATGATTCGCATCTCGTCATCGCAAGACGTAGAAAGTCCGTTTCCGGCCTTCCCAAAATCGGTGTCGGCACCAAGCCTGTCGATGGTGGACATTACATCCTGGATAAGGAAGAAAGAAGGGAACTTTTGGCACACGAACCGGAAGCTGCCAGCCTGCTCCGTCCCTTCATCGGTGGACGCGAATATATCAACGGCCTGGAGCGCTGGATTCTCCTCCCCTTGGGTTTGCCGCCATCAGAGTTGAGAGAAATGCCTGGCGTTTTGAGCCGGGTTCGCGCCGTACGGGAGTACAGAATGAATCACACAGGCAAGCTCGCAAATTCACTCGCAGAGCGACCCACAGAGTTTCACGTCACTGTGATTCCTGACACTGAATTTCTGGTCATTCCCGAAGTGAGTTCCGAGCGCCGCAACTATATTCCTATCGGTTATTTGAAACCACCCTCTATTCCCAGCAATCAACTCTTGGTGGTGGAAAACGCAACATTACCACACTTTGCGTTGTTGACGTCCGCCATGCACATGGCTTGGCTACGCCACGTCGGCGGGCGGCTGAAGAGTGACTACCGCTATTCAACAGGTCTGGTCTACAACACATTCCCCGTACCGCCTGACTTTGGAAATAGAAAAGCGGACCATTCGAAGTTGGAATCGCTCGCACAGGCTATCCTTGACGCCCGCGCTGCACATTCTGGCGCGACATTAGCTGATCTCTATGATCCAGACCTCATGCCGCCGAACCTGCGCCGGGCGCACCAAGCCCTCGACCGGGCAGTGGATAGATTTTATCGGAAATCAGGTTTCACTTCCGAACGTGAACGTGTCGAACATCTGTTCATGCTCTATGAAAAGATGCAAGCGCCTCTGGAAGCTGAGATGAAGAAACAACCAATAAGCAAACAGAATGTAACATCAGCACAGGAACGCCTGTAAATGCCACGGGTTCCTTACATTCGACTTAAACTTATTACTTCTCTCATGGTGCATCCTTTGTGTGATGCCTGCGGGGTTTGGCGTCTTAGAATTCATTTTCCACATGGCTTTTCCGGTTGCAACGGAGAGTCAATATCATCCGTGTCTGCAACCCTATCAGGTATTGACCGTCGGTCCACGAGCTTCCTGCCAGATTTTTTTTGACGAGCCATTAAATCATCGACTATTTTTGTGAGATCATGATTATGGCTCGCAGCATAAGCCTCTCTGTTTTTCCAAACTTCTTCGATAATTTCATCTCGGTACATATCATTAAGCCTCTGACAACAGTTCAAGAGGTGTACAGATTTCCGGGCAAATATAACCTGTTTCCTCGCATAATCTGCGCAGGACAGGTTTTGTAATGGCATTATTTATATGGCGACAGTTCCAGGTCAGCAAATAATCGACCCGATGAACTGCCGCTATTGCAATATGCAGGGCATCAGTTTCAGATGATGCAGGTATTCCTCCACCTCTCATAAAGACATTTGCTAATTCTCTCATCTGTGCGCCTATAGCCAACTCAGCAATATTTTCCAATGATTCCAGCCGTCTTTTTACTGCTTCATGGTGTCCTCTTGAAACCTCTGTAATGACTAATTCTGAAATAAATATATCATATTTACTCCGTTCTTCATTCCACCATTGTGAAGTAATTTGCTGCCACGCAGCTGCCCTGACATCTGAACTGAGGCGCGCGGTCAAATAACTCGGAATGGATGTTTCAATATATACACTTTTCATCTGCGGTAATATGCCTATCGGCGAATAAATTATTCAGCCAGTTCGCGCATGGTGACGAATTCTTCGGATGAGGTGGGGAGGCCAGGAAAGAGGTGGGTCTCCCTAACTGCTCATAATGTGATGACAAGTTTGACGCTTTGCTTCACTGGATGTTTATCTCTTGTATTCAACGCGTATTCCGGCGAACGTGAACAGTGGTTCCAATTCAAAGTGAACACCTGAGCACACAATGCTTGGCGTGTGGTTGTGTTTTACCTCAAGTGTTCACGATGAGTCAATAGCGGCCTGTTTTTAATCTGTTTTATATTGTGCTAATTGAAAATATGATTTACAATTAGCACATGTTTATTGAACGGGAAATCAGGCAAACCGTTATCGACGACCTGGCGCATTTCCCTGCCGTGGCCATTCTCGGGCCCAGGCAGGTGGGGAAGACTACGCTGGCGAAGTCTGTAATGGCATCCTGGCCGGACTCGCTGTACCTGGACCTGGAACGGCATTCACACCTGGCGCAGTTGCAGGATGCAGAGGCGTTTCTTTCCCTGTACCGGGATAAGCTGGTATGTATCGATGAAGTGCAGTTACGCCCCGACCTGTTCCCGCTGTTGCGCGCGCTGATCGACGAGCGCCCGCAACCTGCGCGGTTCCTGATACTGGGTTCGGCATCGCCTGAACTGCTGCGCCAGTCCTCGGAAACCCTGGCAGGCCGGTTGTCCTACGTGTATGTCACGCCGTTTCAACAACGGGAATTGCTGCGGACACAGTACGAAACACAGGATTGGCGCGCATTGTTATGGCGCGGTGGTTTCCCGAAAAGCTGGCTGGCATCCGGCGACAAACAGAGCATGCGCTGGCGCGAGGCATATATCCAGGCTTTTATCGAGCGCGACCTGCGCCAGTTCGGGGTTGACCTGAACCCGCAGCACATGCGTCGCCTGTGGCTGATGTGCTGTCATTTGCACGGCCAGGTCATCAATTACTCCACGCTGGGACAATCCCTGGATGTCACCCACCCCACGGTGAAGCGCCATATCGACATTCTTGAAGCCACCTTTATGATGCGCCGCCTGCCCCCGTTTGCGCTGAACACCAAAAAACGTCTGGTGAAATCGCCCAAACTGTATATCCGGGACTCCGGCCTGCTGACCTGCCTGCTGGAACTGGACAGTTTCGACAAGTTATTCAGCCACCCGGTGTACGGCTCCGGTTGGGAAGGCTTTGCCATCGAGAATATCCTCACCATGTTGCAACCACGGGGCATCTACGGGTTTTTCCGAACCCGTACCGGTCAGGAAATCGACCTGGTAGTAGAACGTCAGGGCAAACGGCTGGGATTTGAGTTCAAAACCTCATCGAGTCCGGCGCTGACCCGCGGCAACAAGGCCGCGGCAGACCTGCTGAACCTGGATAAACTCTTCCTCGTCATACCGCAAGGAAGCGCCTACCCCGTCCATGCCGATAAAGCCTGGGTAACACCGCTTGAGCAGCTTGCGCAATACCTTTGACGTGAGGCTATATTCGTAATTGCTAATTCCCTTTACCCCCCACATACAAATCCGTAATCGTCCCCTCGTACATGTCGGCGGCGAAGGCGATGGTTTCCGACAGGGTGGGATGGGGATGGATAGTGAGGCCGATGTCTTCCGCGGTGCAGTCCATTTCTATGGCCAGGGCTACCTCCGCGATCAGGTCGCCGGCGTTGGCGCCGGTGATACCCGCGCCGATGACGCGCCGGGACTGTTCATCGAACAACAGCCTGGTCAGGCCCTCATTGCGGCCCAGGCTCAGGGAACGGCCGCTGGCCGCCCAGGGAAAGACGCCCTTGCCGTAATTCAGGCCCTGTTGTTTCGCTTCGGCCTCCGTTATTCCCACCCAGGCGACTTCCGGGTCCGTATAGGCCACGGAAGGGATCACCCTGGCGTCGAATGCGCTGTTCCTGCCGGCGGCGACCTCCGCGGCCACCCTGCCCTCGTGCGCGGCCTTGTGGGCCAGCATGGGTGGGCCGGTGACGTCCCCGATGGCGAAGATGTTGGCCACGTTGGTGCGCTGGCGGTTGTCCACCGCGATGAAGCCCTGCTCATCGACCCTGATGCCGGCATCCCCGGCGCTGATTTGATCGCCGTTAGGCTGCCGGCCTACGGCCACCAGAACCCGGTCGAAGGTCTCCTCCGGCGGCGCCCCGGGACCGGAGAACCCCACTGTCAGGCCGTCTTCCGAGGGCTTTATCCCGGTTACGCGGGTACCCAGGTAGATATTCTCATACTGCCCGGCAATGCGTTTGCGTAGCGGCTGCACCAGGTCCGGGTCGGTTCCGGTCATGAGGTCATCCAGCAGTTCGACCACGGTTATCCTGCTGCCCAGTTCGTGATACACCGTGGCCAGTTCCAGGCCGATGATGCCGCCCCCGACGACCAGCAGTCTCTGTGGTATATCGGGCAGGGCCAGCGCCCCGGTGGAATCCATAATGCGGGGGTCATCCGGACAATCGGGCAGTGTCAGGGGTCGGGACCCGACGGCGATAACGGCCTTGCCGAATTCCACATGCCGTGTTTCTTCTCCGGTATCCACCGTGATCCGGCTGGACGAGGCAAACCGGCCCGTGCCCTGCACCACTGTGACCTTTCTTTGCCGCGCCAGCCCCTTCAAGCCCGTGGTAAGCCGCGACAATACCTTGTCCTTCCAACGCAGCAACCCGTTCCGGTCTATGGCCGGCGCGCCGAACTCAATCCCGTAAGCCGCCGCATCCCTGGCATCGGTGATCACTTTGGCGACGTGCAGCAGGGCCTTCGAGGGAATACAGCCCACGTTCAGGCATACGCCGCCCAGGGTGGGATAGCGCTCGATTAAAACGGTTTTCAGGCCGAGGTCGGCGGCGCGAAACGCTGCCGTGTAGCCGCCGGGACCGGATCCCAGCACTGCGACATCCGCCTGAATTATTTTTTCTTCTGCTGACATATGTTCTTCTCTCCCCTCTTGTTCCTTACCGGCAGACGCCGGGGAACAGCAAGTGAAGGCAACACTCCCCGCCTGACAGGTTCTTGAAATTGTTGCATTTTATCATTCTGCCACACGACTCTGCCCGCTTCTCTCCGCACCTTATCCACACGATATTCAGGTTTATACCACAACCCAATCCACAAGGTATTGTAGTGTAAATACCACTTGACCACATAATCTAGTAGTGTAATACTTAACCCCACGTAACAAGCTTCATCCCGTTTCCGGGTTCCTGACCAGTCCCGTTAACGGCATTTTAATAACAAAACCCGATGTGCGGATAGGGCCTATGCAAAGCGAAAAATCCGTCCTGGCGGAGTCTGTCGTTGACATTACGGCGGACAGTATTCACAGCGGCAGCGAGCTTGCCGTGCAGAACGGCGGGAAACCGGTTCCGGGGTATACCGATGATGAATTGGCCGCCTGCCAGCCCGGAGAATATAACGTCATCCGCCGCAATGGCAAGGTTACTGCCTTTAACGCGTCCAAGATCAGTGTAGCCATCACCAAGGCTTTCCTGGAGGTGGAAGGCGGCACCGCCGCGGCCTCTACGCGCGTCCATGAAAAGGTGAAGGAACTCTCCGAGCAGGTGGTCAGGGGGGTCACGCGCCGCCTGCCCAGCGGCGGCACCGTACATATCGAGGACATCCAGGACCAGGTCGAACTGGCATTGATGCGCACCGGGGAACAGAAGGTTGCCCGAGCCTACGTGATCTACCGGGAGGAACGGGCCCGCGCCCGTACCGAAAAAGACCGGGACGCAGAATCCGAACAGGGCGGTTTGAGTGACGGCATCAATGTAAAAACCGCAGACGGCGCACTGAAAAAACTGGATATGGAACGCGTGCTTGCTGTCGTCGGCGAGGCCTGCGAGGGCCTGGAACAGGTTGACGGCAGCCTGATTATTGACGATGCGCTGCGCAACCTGTTCGACGGCGTCAACGAGGCTGACGTAAACCACGCGCTGGTCATGAGCGCCCGGGCGCTGATTGAAAAAGAACCGAATTACACCTACGTCGCCGCCCGCCTGTTGCTGGACGGCTTGCGCAGGGAGGCCCTCAGCCACATAAACCAGAACGCCACGGAGGCAACCCAGGCGCAGATGGCGGAGCACTACCCGCTTTATTTCCGCAAGTACATCGAAACGGGCGCCTCCATGGACCTGCTGGGTCATGAACTAATGAAGTACGACCTGGACCGCCTGGGCAAGGCGCTTAAACCCGAGCGGGACCACCTGTTCACCTACCTGGGCCTGCAGACCTTGTATGACCGGTACTTCATCCATACCGATGAACAGGTCCGTATCGAACTGCCCCAGGCTTTCTTCATGCGCGTGGCGATGGGCCTGGCCATTAACGAACTGGACCGGGAAAACAGGACGATCGAGTTCTATGAACTGCTGTCATCCTTCGATTTCATGAGTTCCACGCCCACCCTGTTCAATTCGGGAACATGCCGGCCCCAGCTTTCCAGTTGTTACCTGACTACGGTGCCCGACAACCTGGACGGCATCTTCAGCGCGATCAAGGATGACGCCCTGTTATCCAAGTTTGCCGGCGGCCTGGGCAATGACTGGAGCCGGGTCCGTTCCATGGGCGCGCACATCAAGGGAACCAACGGGAAATCCCAGGGGGTCGTCCCGTTCCTCAAGGTTGCCAACGATACCGCAGTAGCTGTTAATCAGGGAGGAAAGCGTAAGGGGGCCATGTGCGCGTACCTGGAAAGCTGGCATCTCGATATCGAGGAATTCCTGGAGCTGCGCAAGAATACCGGCGATGACCGGCGTCGCACCCACGACATGAATACCGCCAACTGGATCCCGGACCTGTTCATGCGGCGCGTCAGCGAAGGCGGAAACTGGACCCTGTTCTCTCCGGACGACACGGCGGACCTGCATGACCTGTACGGGCAGGAGTTTACCCGGCGCTACGAGGAATACGAGCAAATGGCGGCCGGCGGCGAGCTCAAGCTGCACAAGACCCTCAAGGCGCAGGACCTGTGGCGCAAGATGCTCTCCATGCTGTACGAAACCGGCCATCCGTGGCTCACGTTCAAAGATCCCTGCAACCTGCGCTCACCGCAGCAACACACGGGCGTGGTGCATTCATCCAACCTGTGCACCGAGATCACGCTGAACACCTCCGATGACGAGATTGCAGTGTGCAACCTGGGTTCCGTCAACCTGGCCCAGCATGTAAATGAAAACGGGTTGGACCAGGCCAAGCTGGAGCATACCGTCAACGTTGCCATGCGCATGCTGGATAACGTTATTGACTACAACTATTACAGCGTGCCGCAGGCGCGCCGCTCCAACCTCAAGCACCGCCCGGTAGGGTTGGGCATCATGGGGTTCCAGGACGCGCTGTACAAACTGCGCCTGCCTTACGCGTCCGGTGAAGCAATTGAATTTGCCGACTCCAGCATGGAGATGGTCAGCTATTACGCCATCAAGGCATCGACCGACCTGGCTGAAGAACGCGGCACCTATACCAGTTTCAAGGGCTCGCTCTGGAGCAAGGGCATTCTGCCTGTTGATTCCATCGACGCACTCGACAAGAACCGGGATGGCTACCTGGAGGTGGACAGGACCAGCAGGCTGGATTGGGCCGCCCTGCGCAAGCGCGTGAAGAAAACCGGCATGCGCAATTCCAATTGCATGGCTATCGCACCCACCGCGACCATTTCCAATATTTGCAGCGTCAGTCAATCCATAGAGCCGACTTACCAGAACCTGTTCGTCAAATCAAACCTGTCCGGGGAGTTCACCGTAGTCAACCCCTACATGGTGCATGACCTCAGGGCGCATGGGCTCTGGGACGACGTTATGGTCAGCGATCTCAAGTATTTTGACGGCAGTGTGCAGCAGATCGACCGCATACCGGATGATTTGAAAATGCTGTACTCCAGCGCGTTCGAGATCGACCCGCGCTGGCTGGTGGAATGCGCCTCGCGCCGGCAGAAGTGGATAGACCAGGCCCAATCGCTGAACCTGTACATGCGTGAGCCGGACGGCAAAAAGATGGACAACCTGTACAAGCTGGCCTGGATTCGGGGTCTCAAGACCACCTACTACCTGCGCAGCCTGGGCGCTACGCATGTAGAGAAAAGCACGCTGGAAGGCGGCCGGGAAAACAGGCTTGCCGCGGTGGAACGGGCGAGCGTAGAGAACGCGGAGGCTGCCATGTGCAACCTGGACGATGCAGACTGTGAAGCCTGCCAGTAACAAACGAAATAATCCTTATATTCCATAAGGGGGGTAACTTATGCTGACTGATTGGGAAGACCCTATTGCCAACCTGAAACAGGCGAAGCAGGAGCGCGCCATGCCGTCACCGTCGCTTGTGCAACAAACCCTGGCCAACTTGAACGCGGCAGACAATACCGCGCCTGCCGCGACGCCACCGGAAAGCTACCCGGAAACGTCGGCACAGGGCGGTACCACCGGCCTGGAGGAAGTCGAGTTCGGCGCGGAGCGGATCAGCGTCGATGACAAGCAGATGATCAACTGCCGGGCGGACCTCAATCAACTGGTGCCGTTCAAGTACAAGTGGGCCTGGCAGAAATACCTGGACGCCTGCGCCAATCACTGGATGCCGCAGGAAATCAACATGACCGCGGACATCGCGCTGTGGAAGAACCCGGACGGACTCAGCGAGGATGAACGCACCGTGATAAAGCGCAACCTGGGTTTCTTCGCCTCCGCGGATTCCCTGGTGGCCAACAACCTGGTGCTGGCGGTATACCGGCACATCACCAACCCGGAATGCCGCCAATACCTGCTGCGCCAGGCGTTTGAGGAAGCCTTGCACACCCATGCCTACCAGTACTGTGTCGAGTCGCTGGGGCTGGACCAGGCCGAGGTGTTCAACATGTATCGCGAGATTCCTTCCATACATGACAAGGCGGCCTGGGCCATGCGCTTCACCCAGAGCCTGGGCGACCCGACGTTCCACACCGGCACGCCGGAAGCCGACCAGCGCCTGCTACGGGACCTGATCGCCTTCTATATCGTGTTCGAGGGCATCTTCTTCTACGTAGGCTTCGTACAGGTGCTGTCCATGGGCCGGCGCAACAAGATGACGGGCTGCGCTGAACAGTTCCAGTACATCCTGCGCGATGAGTCCATGCACATGAACTTCGGCATCGACGTCATTAACCAGATAAAGATCGAAAACCCCCATTTATGGACTGCGGAGTTTCAACAGGAGATCACCGCCATGTTGCGCGAGGCGGTGGAACTGGAAGTGCGCTACGCCTGCGACACCATGCCGCGCGGGGTGCTGGGCCTCAATGCCAATATGTTTGAAGAGTATCTCAAGTTCATCGCCAACCGGCGCTGCGCCCAGATTGGCCTGGCCGAGCAATATCCCGGGGTCAGCAACCCGTTCCCCTGGATGAGCGAACTGATGGACCTGAAGAAAGAAAAGAACTTTTTTGAAACACGCGTCACCGAATACCAGACCGGTGGCGTATTGAATTGGGACTGATGCGGTAATAAACGATTTCAGCGGGAAGCCCAGCAGGAGCTCGGCACTTTGCCTGGCGCCTCCAACCTCCTTCAGGCGCCAGGCTTTCTTATTTCAGGTAACCTTGCTACTTCACCAGGGCAGTGTAGTACGCAGCACCAGGCTGTGGTCGGCAGGCTCGTAGCCGCTTTCCAGGCGTTCGC
>JAPPLI010000073.1:0-9304 GCA_028819495.1 Gammaproteobacteria bacterium
GGTCTATGTTCTGCACCTCCGTGTGTTCCCGCAGGTACTCGACCAGGTGCCGGAACGTGGCCGCCTCGATTGCTTGTCTGGTGTCGTCGTTCATGTCACTCTCCTGTTAATTCTGTACTTCCGGATAATTCCGGGGTAATTCCAGCTGGGGACAGACTTTAAGTCTGTCCCCGGAGGCCCCTGAAACTTATTCAAGGTTGTGTTTTTTAATCCGGTACCGCAGGGCCATCCGGGTAATGCCCAGTTCCCGGGCTGCCCTGGAAACGTTGCCGTTGCACTTCTCCAGGGCGTTTTTAATCAACATCAGTTCCGCGTTATCCAGTGTCAGGTCAGGCTTAAACGGATCTCCGGTCTCGGCCGCGGCACTCAAGGACAGGCTCTCGGCCGATAATTCACCTTCCCCGGACAGCAGTACGGCCCTTTCTATCATGTGCTTCAACTCACGCACATTACCCGGCCAGTGGTAAGCTCCGAGAGCCTGTACTGCCTGCGCGGAAAGGCCGACGGATTTTATGCCGTAGCGCTTGGCGCTCTGCTCCGTGAAATGCCTGGCAAGCAAAATTATATCATCACCCCGGTCGCGCAACGGCGCGATCGATATTGACAGTACATTCAGGCGGTAATACAGATCAGAACGGAATTCGCCCCGGTTCACCAGTTCGGCTATATCCCGGTTGGTGGCCGCGACGATCCAGGCCGCCACGGGACGTTCCTTGGTGGTGCCGACTTTTCTCAAGGTCCTGCGTTCCAGCACGGCCAGTAATTTTGCCTGCAGGTCCATGGGCAACTCACCGATTTCATCCATGAACAGCACCCCGTCCTCCGCCGCCTCGATAAGACCCGTCCTGGCAGCATGGGCGCTGGTGAATGCGCCTTTTTCATGACCGAACAGTTCGGCTTCAATCAGGTCCTTGGGCAGGCTCGCGCAATCAACGTGCACGAACGGACGTTCGCTGCGGGCGCTGTTCGCATGCAGCAGCCGGGCCACGACGTCCTTGCCGGTGCCGGTCTCGCCGAGTATCAGGAGGGTTGGCGGAATACCGGCGCCGGTCACCTGTTTCAGACGGTCAATCTGCTGCCTGATAGCCGTGATGGCAGGACTCTCTCCAAGAAACTCCACACCTTCATGGGCATGTTGCTCGCGCTTGCTGGAATAGGTCAGCTTCTGTGACAGTTCATCCTTTTCCAGGACCCGTTCAACGGTAATCATCAATTCATCGAGGTCAATCGGCTTTTTCAGGTAATCGGAAGCCCCCGATTTCATTGCCGATACCGCATCTTCAATCTCGCCGTACGCGGACATCACCAGCACCGGAAACGCATTGTCGTCGTTATCCTGCAGGCGGGACAGAAAATCCAGGCCGGAACCATCGGGAAGACGCATGTCCAGCAGCAGCATGTCAGGCGCTGCCTCACTGATTTTTGCCGCGCCCTGTGCCAGGTTCCCGGCGACTTCGGCGTTATACCCGGCGCGCTGCAACCTCTTGCGCACGGCGCCGGCGAATACAGCCTCGTCCTCAATGATCAGTACGCGCTTCTCCAGAAGAGGTACTTCGGTTTCCGTGACCAGTGGGTTGCTGTGCATAATCATGTCTATACCTTTACAACAGGATATTCGGGGTCAGAGTAAAAATTCTTCGAATTTCTTACTCTGACCCCTGGCGCCATGGGATTTCCGGAACTCTCGGGGTCAGAGTAAGAATTTCGCCAGAAATTTTACTCTGACCCCACATTTCCCGTATTTCCACTTTCAGGAGCGGTTATTCTCACCAGGGTCCCTGCGTCCTGCACTTCAAAACCCAGGTTCCAGCCGTGGCTCTGGCAGATTTTGTATGCAATGGGTATCCCCAGTCCGGTCCCGAAGCGCTTGGTGGAAGGCCCGGGTTCAAGGTTGCCCGGTTCCGGCTTGAACGGCAGGCCCGGTCCGTAATCCCGGATGCCGATAGTCACGGTCCGTTCATCTTCCGTTACCGTTATCAACAGTTCGGCGCGGTCCGGAGAAGCATCGACTGCATTGGCCAGCAACCCGTATATTGCCTGCTCCATCAGATCAGTGTCGACTCTCAGCGTAACCGGCATATCCCGGTACTCCCGCCGGACAGTCATTGCCTTTTCGGAAAGTCTGGCCTGCAGTAATTCCAGCGCGCCGTCCAGCAGCGTAATGACGCTGACATCCCTCAGCACGGGCTGCAACGGATGCAGGTAGGAAACCAGAGCATTCACCCAGCGCCCCAGCCGATCAATGGTATCGACGATAGCCTGCTTGCCTTCCTTCAATTCGGCCTTGTTGTCAACGTCGTCCAACACCTGTGCGGCGGCTCTGATACTGGCCAGGGGGTTGCGGATATTATGGGCGACTACGGGAATAAGACTCCCCAGGGCAGCCTGCCTTTCATGCTCTACCAGGGCATCGCGGCTGGTTTTCAACTCACCGGCCATGTGGTTTATGGAGCCTGCCAGCTCCGCGACCTCATTCACGCCCTGCTCGGGAATCCTGTGATCCAGTTCGCCGCGGCTGATTTCCGTGGCCCCCGCCATGATCGAGGCCATGGGGCGCACGAAGCTGTTGCGGATAATCCGGCTGGTGAAAGCCACAATAATGACGGCCAGCAGGAACAGCACCGGGATCAATATCGGCGCATAGCGGGTCCAGAATTCGATGGTCTGTTCCAGTTCCTGAAGTTGTTGTGTATATAACGCCTTCAGGTTCAGGTATTTCTCTTCGAACTCATCAAACATCGCTTCGGCATTGCGAAAATCCAGAATCTCCACCCTCTCACCCCTGCTCGTCGTGGTGGGATTGTCAAAAATCCTGTACATGTCTATCTGTATCTTCCGGTAAGCCAGTTGCAGCGCCTGTACCACCTCATCTTCCTCCCGGGTCAGGGAAGAGCGGCGTAACTGGTTGAAATGGCGGCCAATTCGCCTTGAATACTCATAATATACTTCAAGTGCATTCTCATCGCCGGACCAGCGCGCCCTGGAGACTTCCTGCAGTTGCCGGTACAGTTCGCCGCGCAATTGCTCGCTTAAGTAAATGGAGTTATTGATACGGACGGATGCCGCAGACGTTTTCTGCCAGAGATAAGCGGACAACCCGGTGAGCAGGCCGGTTACGGCAACCAGGAACAGGAAGGCGACTTCATGCACCAGCAGCAGGTGGCTGAGAGAGCGTTTATGTGCGCGGACCATAAGGGCAGTATACCCGATCTGGTTGTTATGAACCAGTTGTGTCCGGGGACGGATTTCAAACATGCCCCCGCATGTTGTAAGCGGGGGTCCGTCCCCTGTTATAATGTCCGAAAAATAACGAATACCCGGGGTCAGAGTAAGAATTTCGCCAGAAATTTTACTCTGACCCCACTATCCTGACGGACATTTATACTGATGAAATACCTGCATGCCATCATCCTGAGCCTGTTTTGCCAGGCGGCAACGGCAGCGCCGTATATTGTCGAGATCAACAAGTCGGACCGCACCCTGGTGGTCAAGCAGGATGAGGAAGTCATCAGGCAATACGATATCTCCCATGGCCGGGGCGGCAAAGGCACCAAGATACGCGCAGGGGACAACAAGACCCCCATCGGAACCTACCGCGTGGTTAAATTCAAAACCAACAGTAAATTTCATTTTTTCATTCAATTAAATTATCCTAACCCGCTTGACGCCTGGCGCGGCTACCGGAATGAAGTCATTTCCGCCGCCGAATTCAAACAGATCGTCCTGGCATACAAACGAAAAAGCCTGCCGCCCCAGAATACGGGGTTGGGAGGCTATATCGGCATCCACGGCATCGGTTGGACCACTGACGAGAAAAGCCGGATACATGAGGCGCACAACTGGACGGAAGGCTGTATCGCCGTTACCAATGAAGAAATAAACGAGCTGAGGAAATATATCTCCCTTGGGACCAAGGTGGTGATACGGGAGTAACAACAATGAAAAAAGGCGAACATCATTTATTGCTGGTGTGGCTGATGCTGATCAGCCTGATCGGCTTCGCGCTGTTTCTGGCCCTGAAAGAAAAGGTGCTCCTGTTGCTGTACCTGGGCGACAGCAGCAAATTGTCCTGGGTAATCACCCTGATGTTCATAATCATCACGATATACTGCGCGCGGCGCGTCTGGTTTATTTCCTTGGAAATAAACAACTCGGAGAAGGTATGCGCCCTGGCGCGCCGGCACGATCTTTCCGTGCAGGAGGATGAGATCTACCTTGACGGCAGGGAGAAACTGCCCGACTGCCTCCTGACGCGCTACCTGCTGGACCTGTTCTACCGGGCCCAGTCGGCTCCCGCCGAAGCCGATCAAGCTGAAAGCAATACGCTCAATGCAAACAACAAGGAGTTGATCGAGGTTTTTGAAGCAAAACTCAAGAATCCCCATAACCTGGGCTGGTTCTTTACCGACATCATGATAAAACTGGGGCTGCTGGGCACTATTATCGGTTTCGTGCTCATGCTCGGTTCCGTGGTAAACGTAACGGACTTTGACGTGACCACCATGCAGAACATATTGAAGGAGATGAGTTCGGGTATGGGCACCGCCCTGTACACGACGTTTGCCGGACTGACGTGCAGTATCCTGACCGCAGCCCAGTTCCACCTGCTGGACCAGGCTGCCGATGAACTGGTTGACACCACGAAACACCTGACCCAGGTGCATATCCTGCCCAGGCTGACGTGAAAAATCACAAGCGCTACCAGTCGGACCCGTTTACCGACCTGCTGTTCAATGCACTGCTGGGGTTCACCTTCCTGTTCCTGGTGGCAATCATGTTTATGAACCCCGAAGCCAAGTCGGGCATCATCGACCCCAAGGCGGAATACATCCTTACCATCACCTGGGAAGACAACAGTCCCGATGATATCGACGTCTGGGTGGAAGACCCCGACGGCAGGGTAGTCTGGTTCCGCAACCCGGAAGCGGGGCTGTTGCACCTGGACCGTGACGACCGGGGGCTGGTCAACGACACTATCCTGGTCAATGGTGTGGAACTGCAGAACCCGCTCAACCAGGAAGTCGTTACCATCAGGGGGGTGGTAAAAGGCGAATACATCGTCAACCTGCATTATTACGCCACTGAAACCGAAAACCCCGTGGATGTACAGGTACGCCTGGTCAAGGTCAACCCTGCCCTGGAGATCATCTATTACGATACGGTCACCCTGGAAGAAACCGGGGCGGAAAAAACCGCGTTCAGGTTCCGCATCAACATCGACGGAAAAGTATCGAATATCAGTTTCCTGCCGAAACAACTGGTATCCATCGGATGAAATAAGCCACAGAGAACACAGAGATTGTGGGGTCAGAGTAAAAATTCTTCGAATTTCTTACTCTGACCCCTGGCGCCGTGGGATTTCCGGAAGTCTCGGGGTCAGAGTAAGAATTTCGCCAGAAATTTTACTCTGACCCCGGCATTTCGGTGGCTGAAACAACCTTGGGAGAATAAACATGTACACATTGGGAATTACCGGATTGGTCGCCGCCTACGTCCTGGTTGCGCTGTTGCTGTTGAGCATCAACCTGTATTCCAACTGGTCCTGGAAAGTCAAGGCCGGCTCCATAGTCATAACAACGGTACTGTATGTCGTCACGTACCTGTCCTTTCCTCCCCTGCTGGGCTGGCCGACCGGAGAACAACCCCCGCTGCGCTTTCGCCTGGTCGCCGCGGACGTGGTCCAACCGGACAAGCTCACAGGCGCCGAGGGAATGATCTATCTATGGCTCAAGGACCTGGACGACCTCTCCGGCAGGTCCCGCCCCAGGTCATACCAGTTCCCGTATTCCACCGAACTGCATGAAAACGTGATTGCTGCGAAATCAAAGATGGACAAGGGTATGCAGCAACTCGGAGAGTTCAGGATGCCGCATGATCCCAATATCCGGGAAGTGGACAGGCTCACGCGCTTCGGCCAGAGAAGCGCCGAGATCGAATTTTTCGACATTCCCAACCCGCTTATCCCGGATAAATAAATCAACCGGTCCAGAGCTTCTTCAAGCAGCCGTCACGTGGTTAAAATGGTGGGTTTCCATACACTCATCCAGTGATTTTTCCACCTGCAAGGTAATATGACCGATACCGAAATCGTGATAGACGATGTTCCGCAGGCGCAAGCGCAGGGCTTCCACGTCACCCGGGTAGTCAGGATCGATAAGCACGTGGGCGGTAAACGATTCGTTCCCAGGTGAGAGCGTCCAGACGTGTATGTCATGGATCAGGGTGACGCCCTCCACCGCTTCAAGCCGGCTGCAAAGCTGGTGAACGTCTATGTGTTCAGGCGTCCCTTCGAGCAGCACATGAACGGCCTTTTTCATCAGCCGCCAACTGCTTACCAGGATGAGGACGGCGATGATGACACTGGCTACCGGGTCGGCGAGCGTCCAGCCGAAAGCCCAGACCAGGATACCGGAGACGACCACGCCGGCCGAACCCAGCAGGTCCGCGAGCACGTGCAGATAGGCTCCCTCCACATTGACGTTGCGACCGGATGACCTGTGCAGCACCCAGGCCGCACAAAGATTGACGCAAAGACCGATGACGCCTATTGACAGCATGATGTCTCCGGCTACTTCAGGCGCGGACCTGAAGCGGCCGTAGGCTTCATAGAGAACCCAGGCCACGATCAGCCAGAGGGCCAGTGCGTTCACCAGCGCTGCCAGTATTTCAAGCCGATGATAGCCGAAGGTGCGTCGTACCGAATGGGGCCTCCCGGCAAAATGCATGGCCACCAGGGCAACGGCTATGGATGCCGAATCGGTCAGCATGTGCCCCGCATCGGCAAGCAGCGCAAGACTGCCGGACAGGATACCGCCTATAACCTCAACGAACATGAAGCCAGCGATCAATGCAAAGGCAATAACCAGGCTGCGTTTGCCGGCGCTGCGCAACTCCAGGGAATGGTCGTGACCGCACGAAGGGTGAGCGTGACCATGGCCGCCGCTACTTTCATGTACGGAATTCATGCTCACATGCAGGGCAGTTTTCGCTAAACCCACATCGCCAGCACCGCCATACTGACGAGGCCGATGAATATCAGGATGAACTTGTAGATACGGTCGCTGTCGTGTTCCGGCATCGGCATATCGTCATCGCCGAGCAGGGAACTGCGCACATAATGGGCGATGTGATCGTCCGACTTGTACATTTCCGCATCGATTACATCCAGGATGGCCACATAGATGAAGGTTCCTGCCGCCAGCGCATTGAAGCTGCCCTCGATCAACAGCGCGGTTTCTCCTTCATAAATACCCGCGGCAACGGCCCCGAACATGATCCCCAGCGGCGTCATCACGACGAATATGGTCAGCGCCCGAAACAGACGCCGGCGGTCCGCGCCAGCAACCTGCATGCTCACAATCAGCGCGAAGGCTGCCGAGCCTTTATGGGACAGGATGGCGATCATGACCAGCAGGGACGCGGCCACCTCGGATTCGATGCCCAGCGCAATGCCGGCAATGACGGAATGGACCGACAGTACCACCAGCAAGACCAGGGGGTATATCGGCTGACGCGTCTCTGCGCCCTCATCTGAGCCCCTGGCGTGGCTGCTCTCAAACAGAACCCTGTCAATCAGAAGCAGGGCCACGACGCCGACTGCCGCCAGTAACGGCGCCAGGGGGTAATCGACCACTCCCTCCAACACTTCGCCTGCTTCAGGGAGCAGGTGAATGAAGCCGGCGCCGAGAAAAATGCCTCCCGCCAGGGCGTTGCCCAGTGAAAGAAATCGCCGGCTCCTGTCATGGCGGGCCGCCAGCAGCGGAATAATCCCGCCGACAATCCCGACGGCGAGGATCGCAAGGGCCGCTACCAGTTTGATTTCCAGCAATAACATGATGTTGACTGTCTTCCATTTCAGGAAGTACCCCAGAATAACACCCGGTTTTCACAAAAGATACCTGCTAAAACCCGACACGCACACCGAATATGCCGGAACGCCCCGGCAACGGCGCCTGATCCTTCACAAAGGAAACATGCCGGCGTATCTCTTCATCCAGCAGGTTGGAAGCGCGGGCAAACAGCGTCACGTTGTTGCCGCCCATCCTGAACGTGTAATCGGCATGGATATCCAGCAAGTGGTAGCCGCCTGTCTCAGTCTCCAACGGCGCGGTGCTGTCCTGTTTATTCACGCGGGTATAGTTGACAGCCGCATACAAGTCGCCGCGTGAATACGTGAGACCCGAACCGAAGCGCCAGGGGGTGATGCGAGCCAGGTTGGTATTATTGCTGCGCTCCCCTTCCACGTAGTCCGCCCATAACCGCAACACCATTCTGCCGTTGTTATCATCCATGAGACGCGCCCGGGTTTCCGCCTCGAAACCCAGGAATTCCGCATCGTCCTGGCTTATGTAAACCAGAAACAGCTCCTCATCGACTCCCGGGGCCAGGATATTGGCCGGGTTGCCGTCAAAAAATTCCGTCACCCGGTCGGCGAAACCGTCGCCGTTCAGGTCCTGCTCCTGATAGTAGATGTAATCGTCAATCCGGTTATAGAAGAAATTGGCCGAAACAGTGAGTTTTCCTGCCGTTTTGCGCCAGTAGATATCGACGTTATTGGACTTTTCCTTGGCAAGACCGGTATCACCGATCTCAAACGTCGTGGTCGCCAGGTGGGGGCCGTCCGCATACAACTCCCCAAGCGCGGGCGCCCGCTGCGAATGGCCAACCGACAGGCCGACCTGGTAGCCCGGGGCGTAATCCCAGTTCAGGCCACCGGAGACGTTGAACAGGTCGTAACTGTTTTTGTCACCGGTCTCTGTCTCTGCGCTTGAATCCTGGTGTTCAAACCGTGCGCCCAGTTCGATATGCACCGGTCCGATATCCGTTTTTTCCAGGACGAAAACTCCGAACGACTCCAGTTCCGACAGCGGGACAAAACTCTCCGGACCGTCGGTCAGGAAGTCCTGGTGCCGATAGTGGAACCCGACAGCGCCATACCAGCCGCCGATGGGGTTATGCAGGAACTCGACGCGGCCTTCCACCTCCTCATTATCGAACAGTGTACCTGCCCCTTCCTCACCCTCTATGTGTTTATAGTCGTTATACCCC
Organism: Gammaproteobacteria bacterium; assembly: GCA_028819495.1. Lineage (GTDB taxonomy): Bacteria > Pseudomonadota > Gammaproteobacteria > Eutrophobiales > Eutrophobiaceae > JAAXHV01. The sequence continues at coordinate 9,049 of JAPPLI010000073.1, forward strand.
CAACGTAACTTGACGCGACTCAGGCCGGGCAACGGATCATCCAGGGCTGCGACAAAATCGTAACGGGTCTGTTCCATTTCAATGCGGGCGCCCCCTTCTCCCTCCTCATCATCATGCCCGTCTTCGTCATCGTGGCCGTGGTCATCATCATCGTCATGATGCTCGTCCTCATCATCGTGGCCGTGGTCATCATCATCGTCGTGATGCTCGTCCTCATCATCGTGGCCGTGGTCATCATCATCGTCATGATGCTCGT
>JAPPLI010000073.1:9404-11258 GCA_028819495.1 Gammaproteobacteria bacterium
CATCATCGTCATGATGCTCGTCTTCGTCATCATGGCCGTGGTCATCATCATCGTCATGATGCTCGTCTTCGTCATCATGGCCGTGGTCATCATCATCGTCGTGATGCTCGTCCTCATCATCGTGGTCATCATGGTCATCGTGACCACCATGCTCATGCCCGTGACCATGATCGTGACCATGATCGTGATGATGCCCCGGTATCCCGTACTCGTTCTCGTAGCGACTCACGGAAAATCCGGCATACCCGCGCGCGCCGACCCAGGACAGGCCGCCTGAGATATTCTCGGTCTTCCGACTGCTGTTGGCCAGGGTGCCCCGCGTGGATTCACCCGGTTCCAACTCCGCAAACCCCGGGATATTGTAATCATCGGTATCACGCGCCATCCCGTCGATATGAAAGGCAAAATTACCCACCCCGAAATTCAACCTGCCAGCGCCGGTCATGCCGTCCGACACGGTCTCATATTGCAAGGCCACCTCGCCTTCCACGTCGTCGGGCACGTAGTCAAGTATCCTGCCTTTCACAATGTTGATAATGCCGCCGCTGCCGCCGCTGCCGTACAGTAAGGTCGCGGGACCCTGGAGTATCTCAACCTGCTGCGACAGTATCGTCTCCGTGGTAACCGCGTGGTCGGCGCTGAAACTGCCGGCGTCCATGGTGCTGAGACCATCTTCCAGTATCAGCACCCGGTTACCGCTCTGCCCGCGGATAACGGGACGGCCTACTCCCGTACCGTAATCGCTGGAGGTGACACCCGGTTCATTGGCTACCGTTTCACCGATGCTGCTGATACTGCGGGTTCTCAGTTCTTCTTTTGACAGGACCTGCGCAGGCCGGACCATATGCTCATCGGTCTCGGAAAACGGATGGGCAGTGACCCTGATCTCCTCAAGGGATGCACCACCGGCAGGTGTGTGTTCGTTTTCTTCTTGCGTTTGAGCCTGGCCTGACGTCTCATCGGCAAGCGCGGGCGCCCCATGAATGCCCGCGACCACGAGCAGCAGGATAGCGATTCTTAACATTTGGATACCTCCACATAAATAAATCAGGAATAACGCCGGGCGTTATTCGGACAAACAGGTAAAACGGGTTATGCGTGGGAACCTCTGATTTAATCAGAGGTTCCTGCGATACAGGGATGTATCGCCAAAATCAATGACTGTAAGGCATTGATTTTGTGAGAAAAACAAAAATCGCATTTTTGTTTTTCGTGCTCTGGCAAGTCCAGGATGGACTTGTTCAGAGCTTCGCGAGAATTATCGGGGGAGAACGTGCGCGTGAAGTGAGTGTGTAGTGTGAGTAATACCTGCTTTCAACCGCGACCTGGGGCGCTGCATCTGCAAGTATGAGTGTGTGAGTATGGCTCGCGGCAACCGCCTTGCCGTCAAATACGGACTGCGTCAGGCACTGTACGCAATCATCATGGCACTCCAGAAAATCATCGCCGAACTGATGCGCGAGCGCTGATGTCTGCCCGAACAGGATGAGGGCAGCGAGCAGCCAAGCCGATAGTCGTCTGTGATCCGGGTACATATCTGATCCAGTATAGTGCCCAATCGCGCCGAGTCAAGAAAAACAGCGATTCAAACGCGCGAGTGTGAGCATTGCGTCACCTGGTGAGATATGCGGGCTGGATGTGCGGGCTGGATGGATGTTGACTACTTATGTAGACCATGCTAACGTGCCAGTATGAATCAGATGAGCGTTTCCCAATTCAAAGCCAAGTGCCTCGCAGTCTTGGCGCAGGTCGCCGAGACAGGCACCCCCGTGCTCGTCACCCGCTATGGCAAGCCTGTCGCTCGGGTCGTACCTCCTCCCAAACCCGCGGGTTCGGATTGGATCGGCAGCATGA
>JAPPLI010000004.1 GCA_028819495.1 Gammaproteobacteria bacterium
CCAAAATCACCCCGATTTCCCGTCCCGACAGCCGAAAAATGTTAAACTTGGGTTACCAGGTCACCCAACACAAGGACAACAAAATCATCAACGACCCGAATGAATGGTCAGATAACCCTCGTTACATCATTGAACTGCTGCAAAAAGTAGTGACCGTCAGTATGAGAACCGTGGAAATCGTTTCAGCCCTGCCTGAATTGGACATTTCCGAATAACATTTTCCCTGCCAAATTTCTCGCAATCTGCAAGATAGAGACTAGTCATGTTGTGTGGTCGAGAAAGGCGCGCGGGGACCAGACTTCAACTGACCCATAGCGTCTCTCTGTAAAGTCCCGTGTGTTGCCGGTGATCAAAATCGCTCCGCCTGCCATCGCGGTTGCCAGATAAACCTCATCGTCGGGGTCACGGAGGCCAAACATGATATTCTCCGGCTCAACCAGAGTGGCCAATCGTTCAAACTCCCTGATAACGAATTTCAAGGTGGCTTGATACGGTACCTGACTGCGTCTTCCAGCGACAGCGTTGTATTCGGAGAGAATGGGTTCAGACAGAACAATTTCGTGCCGTCGCACTACCGTATCGATGACCGCGCGGCAAGCGCCATCGACTCGTGCTGCGGATACCAGGACATTGCAGTCCAGAACAACCTTCATGCCTCAGAGTAGCGACGTTCACGGCGCGACATGCTGATATCAGTGATCGCCTCGTTGATAATCTCGTCCTCGCCGCGGTCGATATCCCCGGGCGCAGGTTGAACCTCGGCGAACCTGGCAGCAATGCGGTCGGCTGCCAACTCCCTGTCCACTACCTGTTTAGGCTTGAACAGAATGCTGTTGCCGATCAGCACCGCCTCCATGATGTCACCTTCGTGAAGATTAATGTCTCTGCGCAACTTGGCTGGAATGGTAATCTGAAACTTCGGTTTTACGGTTACAAATGACATGGTAGCCTCGCATACATTTTGTTGGAAAGTTGTACATTCTTACCACCGGAAAACTGGAAAGGCAAGTTTTCCTGGCGAAAAATATGCCGCAGAAACCCACGGGTATCCAGACATAGAGGGCGCGGAGTGCTTGGGCGGAGAATGGGTCCGACCCCATCTTGAGGTCAGAACCGCTTGCGCAGGGTCACGCCGTAAGTGCGGGTCTCGCGCGGGTAGGCGGCGAGCTTGCCGTCCTGCAGCGGCACGTCGAATATGGGGCCGAACCAGTCCTCATCCAGCAGGTTGCGCCCCCACACAGAGATATCGAGATCAAGGGCTTCCAGCACGATGCCGGCGCGGGCATTGAGCAGGCCGAAACCGTCCTGCACCTTGATGGGGTCGGCATTTCCATCCATAACGATACTGCTCCTGTGGTTGTAGTCCGCATGAACATAGCCGCCCAGGTTGTCGTTGAAAGAACGGGACAGGGTCGCGGACAGCAGCACGGTATGTTCCGGGTTGCCGGCCAGGCGGTCGCCGGTGCGATCACAGAAGGCATCGCCCGGGCTGGTCCTGCCCGGATCCGGCGTACCGTCCAGGAACGGCGCCGCGACCCAGCAGTTGGCCATCTCGAACTCATCGTACTCGGCTTCGTTATAGACATAGGCTCCACTCAATCTCAGGCCGTCGAGCGGCGACCAGGCCACCTCCAGCTCCCCGCCCCTGGCCTCCAGTTGCCCCGCGTTGCGCAGGTTGAAACCGGCGCCGGTGAAGGCGTTGCTCTGGAAATCCTCAATGGTCGTGTAATGCAGAGCCAGATTCACGCGCAGGCTGTGCTGCGGTAGCACCAGCTTCAGGCCGGCCTCGAACGAGTCCGACTTCTCGGCGCCGAACACCTGGCTGAACGCCGCGGGGATGCGGTCGGTATTGGTGCCGCCGGACTTGAACCCGGTGGCGTACCCGGCATACAGCAGCAGGTCGTCGTTCGGGGTCCAGCTCAGTTTGACATTCCAGGTCACCTGGTCGTCCTTCAGGGTTTCATCCACGTCCGGGCGAGGCGCAAATACCGGCTGCAGGTGAAACCCCCAGCCCGGATACACCAGCGGCGCCAGCAATGACGGGTCCAGGCGCGCCAGGCCCTGGCTCGCCAGGAACAGGTTGGTGCCGATGGCCGTGAAATCCGGGGGCGGTCCCGTGTTTCCCTGGGTAAACGTGCCGTCAAGCCGTTTTTTCTCATCGGTGTAGCGTATTCCGGCAGACAGGCTCCACTGTTCCAGCAACCGCACGTCCACCTGGCTGAACAGCGCCCAGGCCTCGTGGTCCTGCAGCATGACATTCAGCGCCTGGCTGCCGGGAAGGATGGCCGGCGCCGTCATGGGGATAAACCCGCCGGTCAGCGCAGACAGGGCGTTGATGGTGTTGACCAGGGTGCCCAGGTCCGGATTGCCGCCGAGAACGAATGCTTCAAAATCCGCCCCCAGACCCGTCGTGGTCCAACTGTTCAGGTTCTGGTTGAAATAATACGCCCCCGCCAGGTAATCCACCCGGCCCCGGCTCCCCGACAGCCGCAACTCCTGCGAAAACATCTCCGACTCCCCGCGGTTATAGCGCTCCGCAATGTCCGCCGCATTGAAATCCACGTCCGCATCGTCCGTCGTATTGAACGTACGGTACGCGCTGATCGCGGTCAGGGTATCCGTGGCGCCGATGTCCCAGTTCAACTCCGCTGACACCCCGCTGTCCTCGTTGTGCGACTCAGGCAACCGGTTCATGCGCACCACGTAGTCGGTAAACCGGTCTTCGTCCAGCAACGGCACGCCCAGGCTCGCCAGCAGGGCATCGGAGCCGGGCCGGCCGTCAAACGAGAAGTAGTTGTTGCGGAACGTGGTCGCAGCACAGCACACTTCATCGATCTCGGAATAGTCCAGGATTACCCGCAACGAGATATCTTCTGTCGGTGTGTACAGCAATTGCGCCCGCCCGCCGTAGCGGTCGCGGTCATTGAGCAGGTTGTTCCCCGCACCCACAGCATCCACAAACCCGTCGCGGCTGGTCATGAACCCCGTCAGCCGCACCGCCAGCACGTCCTCCACCAGGGACCCCCCGGCGGCGGCGTTGGCGCTGAACAGGTCCAGGTTGCCGTAGCTCAACTCGAAATAGCCGTCCGTCTCGTGGCTGGGAGCCACCGTATTCAGCAACACCGCGCCGGCGGACGAGTTGCGCCCGAACAGCGTGCCCTGGGGGCCGCGCAGCACCTCCACCCGCTCCACGTCCGCCAGTTCGTTGATCATGGCGCTCTGGCGCGCCCGGTACACGCCGTCCACGTACAGGCCGACCGATGACTCGAGGCCGAAGTTCTGGGAACTGGTGCCGATGCCGCGGATGTTGAAGTTCGCGGTGGTGGCGGTCTGGCTTTGTCCGACCCGAAGCGCCGGTGCGTTCTGCTGCAGGTCGAACATGTCCGTGATCCCGTGCTCAACGAGCTCATCGCCGGACAGGGCGGTGACCGCGACCGGGATATCCTGGATGTTCTGCGCCCGCTTCTGCGCGGTGACGATGATCTCTTCAAGAAAACCCTGATCCTGGGCTGCCGGCGCCAGCGGCAAAGTGAAGGTACAGGCGGTGATAGTTACGGCCAGCCACGCTCGTTGTTTGTTTTTGAATGACATAAGGCTTCCCATACTCACGGTTGTTACGTTACTATACTACAATAAGCCAATCAGGAAACAGCAAGTTCGCCTGCTCATCTTCGACAGGGCGGCAAATGTCAGCGATAATGTCCAGGCCGATATTTACCTCCCGCCGGGCGCGCCCTTTGACGTCACTCTCGCTACTGCCGAGCGTTTTGTGAATGCCGCGCACGCCGTGAATGAAGAGCTTGGCGGGACGCCGATTCACTCGGTCAGCATGCTGGTCGGCAATCTCATATCGTGGGCGGCGCGGGACCAGGACTTCAATGCCAGCCATCTGGCGTCGGTCCGGGTGCACCTCAACGAAAGACCGGTCCGCACGCTATCGCCCCAGGACATTGAAAGGCTGTGGCGCCGGGAAATCGGCGATATTTCCTACCTGGAAAAAGTCGAGTTCCGTACCACGAGCAGAGTCACCCTGCCGGGGGTTGCGTACGCGCTGAAACATGAAGACCCTGCGGTTTTGCAGCAGGCAACGGCAGATTTGAAATCCGGCCTGGTCTCTGTCCCGGGTCTGTACGAAATTTCCGACAGCCAGTCACTCGGCAAACGGCATTTTGAAATTGAGGTTACGCCGGCCGGGATTGCTGCGGGGTTGACGCCGGCGGCAATCGGCGCGCAGTTGCGAGCCAGTTTCCACGGGGCCGAGATACAGCGGATACAACGCGGCAATGAAGAGATCAAGGTCGTAGTGAGGTACCCGGAGCACCGGCGGGAAAGTCTGCGTGAACTGGCCGAAGAGCATATCCAGCGGCCCGGCGCTGCCGGAGAGCTGCCGCTGTCCATGGTGGCGCAGATCACGGAAAAACGTGAACTGACCCGGGTGATTCGCATTGACGGTAAACAGACCTCCCTGGTCAACGCCCGCGCCGATGCGTCGGTCATCACGCCCAGGCAGGCCAGGCGACAGGTCAGGACGGAGATGATTCCCGAACTGCTGACTAACTATCCCGGGCTCAGGATTGATATCGACAAGGCGGCACGGAATGAGCGGGCATTGTTGAAAACCCTGGCATTATTGATCCCCATCGTCCTGGTTGCCATTTATGCGCTCATCGCCGCATTCCTGCGCAGTTACTGGAAACCGGTGATCGCGGTTGCCGGTATTCCGCTGGCGTTCTCCGGCGCGGTCCTCAGCCATTGGCTGCTGGGCTGGGATTTTACCGCCATGTCGATATTCGGCGTGGTCGGTGTGTCCGGCATAGTAGTGAACGATGCCCTGGTGCTGCTGGATCGATACAACCGTATCCGTGTTGAAAATGACATGTTCCCGGCCATAGCCGCGGCATCGGCGGCGACCCGCCACCGCTTCCGGGCCGTGCTGCTGACAAGCCTCACGACCATCCTGGGCTTGTCCCCGTTGCTGTACGAACGCGGCGACGAATTGATTTTCCTGGTGCCGTTTGTCGTGAGTATGCTCGGCGGCCTGGTATTCGCGACCCTGGCGACCCTGCTGCTGCTGCCGACGCTGGTCATGATCGTGGAAGGCCGCAAGGAATAGACTGATATAATACCCCTCCTGTAAATTACCGGGAGACAAAATGGGGTTACGCATCGGCGTCGACGTGGGCGGCACGTTCACGGATTTTCTCGTGGTGGATGAGGCCGGCAATGCCGAGATCCATAAGACATCGACCACCCCGGGGGATCCGTCCATCGGGTTTTTCCGGGGCCTGGAAAAAGCGGCCGCACGGCGCGGGTTGCAGCTCGATGACTTTCTGCACCACGTGGAAACGATAGTCCACGGCACCACCATTACCACCAATGCAACCCTGACCGGTGACGGCGCGAATACCGGTTTTATCACCACCAAAGGGTTCCGCGACGTCCTCAACATGCGCCGCGGCCTGAAGGAACGCCAGTTCGAGAAATACGCCCCGCCGCCGGCCCTGATACCGCGCCGGCATATTCAGCCGGTTGAAGAACGTATTAACGTGCAGGGTGAAATTCTTGTGCCCCTGAATGAAGAGGATGTCAGGGCCGCTGCCCGCTATTTCCGGGAGCAAGGCGTCGAAGCCGTCGCCGTTTCATTTCTCTGGTCGTTCCGCAACCCTTCCCATGAGTTGCGGGTAAGGGAAATACTGGAGCAGGAACTGCCCGGCATCTACGTGTCGCTGTCCACGGAGGTACTGCCGCAGATCCGCCTGTACGAAAGAAACAGCACCACCGCGCTGAATGCTTACGTGGGCCCGGTGCTGACCCGCTATATTTCCCGGTTGCTGGCCCAGCTTGAAACCGGGAACTTCACCGGCAACCTGCTGATCATGCAGTCCAACGGCGGGGTCATGTCGCCCCAGGTAGCGCAGCGCTACGCCTCCAACACCTTGTTGTCCGGTCCTGCCGGCGCGCCCATGGCCGGCGTGTTCTACGGCAACACCCACGGGTTCAAAAATGTCATCACCATCGACATGGGAGGCACTTCGTTCGACGTGGCCCTGGTGAAGGACGCGGAGCCGGGGGTGACCACGGAGGGGATGATAGGCGAGCACCGGATCGCATCGCCCATCTTGGACATACACACCATCGGCGCGGGTGGGGGTTCAATCGCCTGGATAGACCAGGGCGGGCTGCTGGCAGTCGGGCCGAAAAGCGCCGGCGCGGCGCCCGGGCCGGCCTGTTACGGCCGCGGCGGGGTCCTGCCTACGGTCACCGATGCGCAGTATGTGCTGGGCTACCTGGACCCGGCTTATTTTGAAGAGGGGGAACTGGAGTTCGACGCCGAGGCCGCGCGCACGGCAATTGACGAATATATCGCACGGCCCTTATCCATGGACCTGGTCGCGGCGGCGGACGGCATATACCAACTGGTCAACAACAATATGGCGGCGGCCCTGGGCGTCGTGTCCGTGGAACGGGGTTACGACCCCAGGGAATTCGTGCTGGTGGTCGCCGGCGGGGCAGGGCCCATTCACGCGGCGGCCATTGCCAGGGAACTGGATATCCCGTTGATACTCATCCCCAGGGAATCGTCGGTATTCTGCGCGGCCGGTATGCTGATCTCGGACCTGAAACACGATTACGTCAGAACGTACGCCACGGACATCGACCGGGTCGATACGGGCCAGGTTACCGCGTTGTTTGCGGAAATGACGGGAACCGCCAGGCAGACCCTGAGATCGGAAGCTGTTCCGGATGAGAAGGTCGAGGTTGGATATTCGGCGGATTTACGCTATATCGGGCAGTTCAACGAGGTTGAAGTCCCCCTGCCGGAGGGCGGGGAGCTGGCGGACAGGTCGGTCACGGACCTGTGTGCTGCGTTCCATTTGAAACACGACAGCCTGTATGGCTATTCCATGCCGGACGCGGGCGTGGAATTGATCAACCTGCGTATCACCGCGCGGGGTAAAACGGAGAAACCGGCACAGGAAAAACATGGCAAAAGCGGCGCCCGCCCCGACCATGCCCTGCTTGGCTCGAGGAATGCCTGGTTTGATGACGAATTTGTCGATACCCCTGTCTATGACGGCCTGAAGCTGGTCAATGGAAATCGTGTAAACGGTCCTGCTGTAGTGGTGCAACCGACCACCACGATAATCGTACCCCCGGATTTTGCATTGTTATGTGATGAATATAATAATTATCTTATGTATCCTGTAACCAGAGACGTAACTGAACTGGTCAACAGTCCGAGCAACAGGTGATCCTATGGATACCGAAGTAAAAATCAGCAGTATCGACCCAATCAGGGTTTCCGTAATCGGCAGCCGTCTCGATGCGATCAGCAAGGAAATCGGGCAAACCATGTTACGCACTTCACGTTCGCCGATTTTTTCCGAAGCGCGCGACTTCGTTACCGCGATCTTTGACAAGGACCTGCGCCTGGTAGCCCAGACGGCTTATATCCCGGTTTTGATGGGCGCTTTGCCTTATGCGATAAGGAGTATCGCCGAGACCTTTGCCGGTGACGTCAATGAAGGCGATATTTTCATCCTGAACGATCCGTACCGCGGCAATAACCATCCCCCGGACATCAATATCGCGAAACCGGTTTTCTATAAAGGCAACATCGAATTCTGGTCGATATGCAAAGGCCATCACGCCGATGTCGGGGGTGGGGGCGTTGCCGGGTATAACCCCGAAGCAAGAAGCGTGTGGGAAGAATGCATCCGCATCCCGCCGGCCAAGTTATACGACGCCGGCAAGCCGAACAAGGCATTGTGGGACACCATCCTGCTGAACGTGCACCTGCCGTTCCTGGTGGAAGGTGATCTGCATTGCGAAGTGGGCGCAGTCACCAGGGGCGAACGCAGCCTCCTGTCGTTATTGAACAAGTACGGTCCGGACCAGGTCAACCTCGCCATCGACCAGATCTTTGATGCCTCCGAGAAACAGATGCGTGCGGCAATCGCTACCGTGCCTGACGGCGAGTATACAGCCGAACGTTTTGTCGACCACGACGGCATCAACAAGGATAAAATGATCGCTGTCAGGTTGACCGTCAGGGTCGAAAACGAAGACATTACGTTTGATTTCAGCGGCAGCGATCCGCAGGCTGCCGGCTACGTGAACAGCCCGGTGCCGAATACCTTGTCCTCGGCCTACCTTGCCTTGTTCATGTCCGTCGGCTCTGAAATCCGCTTCAATGAAGGGGCATTACGCGCACTGCACGCGGTTGCGCCCGCAGGCACAATCGTGAACCCGTCAGAACCGGCGCCGGTAACAGGGTGTACCATCAACACCGCGCAGACCATTATCGAAGCAGCCTGGCTGGCCTTGTCCCAGGCCGTGCCCGACAAGGTAGACGCCGGCTGGGCGCGCTGGTGCGCGCCGGCAACAATGGGCATGAACCCGCGTACCGGCAGGTTGTTCGGTGACATCCACTTCATGTGCAAGGGCGGCGGCGGCGCGTCGAAAGGACTGGACGGCTGGGACCATATGGGCACCGTAGTCTGCGCCGGCGGGGTACGGGCGCCGGACCCGGAGCTGCACGAACTGGTCAATCCCTACACGATTTTACAATATGAGTACTGGCCGGACAGCGCCGGCGCCGGTGAGTGGCGCGGGGGCATGGGCACGATCTATCGCTGGCGGGTTGACGCCGATAATATCGCCGTTGCCAACTTCGGCGGCGGCAACCGGGAAGCAACGGTGCCGTTCGGCCTTGAAGGCGGCAAACCTGCGCCGCAACACCGGTTGTACCTGAAAAAAGGCGATGAAACAATCGATGTGGATGCGGAAAGTTTTTATGACTACAGCACCGGAGATATATTTGAGATCTATCAAAGCGGGGGAGGCGGATTTGGCGATCCGTTGCGGCGGTCCGTTGAAAGAGTTAAGGACGATGTGGTGAACGGGCTGATATCCGCGGATAAAGCCCGGGAAGATTACGGTGTTGTGATTGACCCGGAATCTTTCAACGTGGATGAGGCGAAGACCCGGGCGTTGAGAAGCTAGCCCGGATTTCGCGCCAGGTTTTTCATCATGGAAAGAGCCGAACAAATAAAAGAATCAGTACGCGACAGCGAAGAGCAGGTATTTGAAACCGCCTCGGGAATTCCCGTGGAGGAACTATACGGTCCCGCGCACGCCGGGGAGGAGCACTGGGATGACGCTGTCGGCGAACCCGGCGATTATCCGTTTACCCGCGGGCCCTACCCGAACATGTACCGCGGCCGTATCTGGACCCGGCGCTTCCAGGTCGGTTTCGGCTCGCCGCAGGAGAGCAACGAACGGATCAAATTTCTCCATAAACACGGCGCCAACGGCTTCGTCATCACCATCGACCTGCCCACTTCCTACGGGTTCGACTCCGATGACCCCATCGCCGAGGGTGAAGTAGGGGTAACCGGTCTTGCGCTGAGCACGCTGGAGGATATGCGTGCGCTGTATGACGGTTTCGGTCCTGACACGGTCTCGTACGCGTTGTCGATCCGCCCGCCGGTATCGTCGGTCTCCCTGGCCATGCTGGCCTGTGTCGCCGAAGAGAAAGGCGTGCCGTTATCCAGTGTCATAGGGACACAGCAAAATGACCCGTTCTACCAGATGAGCGGCGGGCCGTTACAGACCACGACCCGGTTTTTCCCTATCCAGGGCAGCCTGCGGCTGTGTATCGACAACATCGAATTTATGACAAACAATATGCCGCGCCTGAACTGGATGGTGACCAACGGCTACAACCTGAGGGAAACCGGCGTCAACGCAATAGAGGACGGGGCGTTCACCCTCGGCCATGCATTCGACATATTCCGCATGGCAAGACAACGTGGGCTCGATATCAACCGGTTCCCGAAACGGGCTTCGTTTTTCCTGTCCTGCTCCATCGATTTTTTTGAAGAGATTGCCAAGTTCCGCGCCATGCGCCGGTTGTATGCGCGGACCATGAAGGAGGAGTTCGGCGCGACCGATCCGGCCTGCCAGCGTATGCGCTTTTCCGTGCAGTCTGCCGGCAATACGCTTACCACGCAGCAACCGGAAGTGAATATCGTGCGCGCCGGGATAGAGGCCATGGCCGCGGTATTCGGCGGCGCCCAGTCCATACACCTGTGCTCCTATGATGAAGGACACGGGTTGCCCACCGAGGAATCCTCCCGCATCGCGCTCAGGACCCAGCAGGTTATCGCCTACGAATCCGGCGTCACCAAAACGGTGGATCCGCTGGGCGGCTCCTGGTACGTGGAAAGCCTCACCGATAAAATTGAAAGCGAGATCAGGGACAAGCTGCATGAAATCGACGAGCAGGGCGGGATGGCCAGGGCCGTACAGGACGGCTGGCTGGAGGAACAGATCAATGCCGCCCGTTACCGCAACCAGAGTGACCTGGATTCCGGGCGCAAGGCGCTGGTCGGCGTGAACCGGTACAGCATTCCGAAAGAGCAGGAAAGACCGATTGAGGTGCACAAGATCAAGGCGGATGAATGGGGAGCAAGACGCAGTCAATACCTGTCGGAGTTCCGCAGTAAAAGGGACAAACAGAAATGGAATGATGCCCTGAGTCAGATCGAAAGCGCCTGGGCTGCGGGAGAGAACATGGTGCCGGTCATCATGAACGCGCTGCGCAACAACGCCACCATGGGCGAGATACACGAAGCCATGCGTAACGCCCAGAACTGGTCGTTCAGGTAGGTATTCGTGGCCGGCAACAGCAGGATTTTACTGGCGAAGATGGGGCTGGACTGCCATGACACCGGCGTCATCACGGTCGCACAGCAACTGCGCGAAGGCGGCTTTGAAGTCATTTACCTGGGTTTGCACAACAGCGCCGACCAGGTTGCCAAGGCGGCGCTGGAAGAGGACGTTGACCTGATCGGCGTCAGTTTCCTGTCCGGCCAGCATATCACCCAGGTGGGCAAACTGTTTGACAGCCTGCGCGCCCGGCAACTGGAGATACCGGTGGTGTGCGGCGGCGTGATCCCGGATGACGACGCGAAAGAACTGCTGGACATGGGAGTCAGGGAGGTGATCAGGCCCGGCGCCCTGACGGAGGACGTGCTGGCCGGTGTCAGGCGCTCATTGGCCGCTGATGATAACCCTGGATGACATCGTCCGGCGCAACGGCCTGCGTTTTCCCGCCAAGCCGGCCCTGGTCTGCGACGGCGCCGAATGCTCCTGGGCTGAACT
>JAPPLI010000111.1 GCA_028819495.1 Gammaproteobacteria bacterium
TTAGTGCTACCATTTCCAGCCTTTTCTCGTCAAAACAAGGGACTTTAGTAGCATTTTATGAGGGGATAGACCCCCCTAAACTTCGGTTGTCGATTGTGACTTTTGGAGAAAACGATGACCGAAGCAAACTTGATCAGGGCGACCAACATAGCCAAACGGATCGGCTGCTGCCGATCCCACGTTTACAAGTTGATACATAAGGAAAACTTCCCAAAACCCCTTGTGCTGTCCAAGCGACTACGCGCCTGGCTGGTGACGGAAGTGGACGCATGGCTTGATACCCGGAACGGGCCGAGTACCCGGCGGCATAGTGGAGGAATGATGATAAAAAGGGCGTCCTGTCAACAACGATGAGGCAAGCAAAAGTGAGTATGCATAAAATGCGATTATCCGAATTGTCCGGCAAGCTGGCCGAGTGTCTTAATCGGGAAAATATCGAAGCGGTAGAGGTGTCAATCGACCTGAAATATGCGGAAGGTGAAGGGCCTGCAAATATCACTGATGGACACAGAGAGCCGCCTTTCTCGGAATGTGGCTGGTCTTCTGTTTCAGAGGGTTCCGAGGGCGTCAAATGTATTGGAAAGAAGTTTCAGATCATATCCGATTAACAAAGTAGAGAGAAAACGATGAGCGACTTACAACTGAAAGACCTGAACATTGAAACACTTGATCAATGGATGGCTGACAACCCGGAATCGTCTGTTACTTTGTGTATAAACGTGAACAAGAAGCTAACAGAGCTTCCGTTCCCTAGCCATTCCGAGATCGGCGAGGCCAAGCGGAACCAACTTACAATGACCGGGGCGTACTATACCGTCGTGAGAGACGAGCAGAGCTAACCCTGACCGTCCCCGCCCCCCGGCTTATGGCACAGGTGTGGGGACCCCTGCTTGCGGTCCGCCCCCGCATGCATTAAGCGGTGGTCAAACCAGTGTCAGGCAGCACACCAGGGTAATCACTAACGCCAGTATAAAATTGAGGATTGCGCCCTCCCTCACCATTTCCCGTATGGTTACCTGACCGGTCCCGAACACGATCGCATTGGGCACGGTCGAGATCGGGAGCATGAAAGCGCAGGATGCCGAGACTGTTGCCGGGATCATCATCAGTTCGGGACTGACGCCCACGGCCAGCGCGGTTGCCGCGAAGACAGGCAGCAGCAATGCGGTTGTTGCGATATTGGAAGTGATTTCCGTAAGGAAAGTTACGCCCAGGCAGATACACAGGATGAGCAGGGGTACGGGAAGCGTCGCCAGGATGGCCAGCCGTTGCGCGATCAGTTCCGCCAGGCCGCTGGATGAAAACGCTTTGGCGATAACCACGGCGCTGATGAAGAACAGTAATATGCTCCAGGGAATTTCCAGCGCGGTCTTCCAGTCAAGCAACCGGTCTCCCTGCCCTGATGGAACCAGGAACATGGCCGCCACGCCCGCCATCGCCACGTGCCCGTCCCCGATACCCGTCACACCTATCAGCCCCGACCAGCCGCCCAGAGGCGCGGCGCGCGTTATCCACAGCAATATGGTGATACCGAACACTACCAGGACACGCACTTCATTCACCCGCCATGCTTCCGCCGCAGGGAGGCTCAGCGTCTCTTTCCATTTGACATTGCGGGTCAACCACAAGGCCATGAGGGGCAAACCCAGGATGACCACGGGCACACCCGTCTTCATCCAGCCTGCAAAGGGGTAGTACTGTCCCGTAAACTCAGTGTAGATGCCGGCGAATACGATATTGGGCGGGGTTCCTATCAGCGTTGCGACGCCGCCTAATGATGCGGAGTAGGCCAGTCCCAGGACGACCGCTATCGACAGTTCCCTGTTATCCGCTTGTTTGAGCACCGCCAGGGCAATCGGGAGCAAGATCAGCGTGGTGGCGGTATTGCTGATCCACATGGACAACAGCGCGGCAGTCAGCATGAAAGCGAACACGATGCGTTTGCCCCTGCCGCCGATCAAATTCAGGGCTGCCAGGGCAAAGCGCCTGTGAACACCGGATTTTTCCAGGGATTTCGCCAGCATCAAACCGCCCATTAACAGCAGCATCACCGGGCTCAGTCCCGTTGCAACTTGCTTGTATGAGAGGATGTTGGTCAACGGAAATGCGAAAAACGGGATCAGCGACGTTGCCGGTATCGGTATGGCTTCCGTAATCCACAAGGTTGCGGTCAGCCAGGTGATTGCCGCGGTCATGGCAATCTCATAGCCGATATCAAGGTAGCGCAACAGGAAAAACAACAGGATGGCTGACAGGGGCGCAGCAAATAACGTGACGGATCTGGTATTCATTCTTATGTCGCGGAATCTGGCTTGAAGTATTACCTGTTTTCAGTCATCTTGCACGAAGTTCTTCATCGGAGTAATCTCGCCGGAAAATGAATGCCTCATGTGTGTTACTCTTTATCATGGTTCGTCATTCCCGCGCACGCGGGAATCCAGTAAGCAAACATTCATTATAAGGATTTGTTTTACCGACTGGATTCCTGCATTCGCAGGAATGACGGGCCATGATGCGCCACTATTTATATCGTTATGTATATAAGAACCTGCAGGAGTCATGTCAAACCCCGAATCCAATAATAATTCAGGCGTCCGCTATGAACCGGGTGAGGCTCCACCGCCTTTACTCTCAATCGGACTTGGCTTTCAGGCAACGGCCTTAATTCTGGCCAATATCGTACTCGTATGTACAATCGTGATGCGAGCTGCCGGTGAAACAGATCTCTACCTGTCATGGGCAGTGTGGGCATCCGTGATAATTTGTGGCTTGACCACAGCCTTGCAGGCAATCAGAATTGGCGGGTTCGGCGCCGGTTATTTCCATCTCATGGCTGGGGCCCCTGCATTCATCGCGATCAGCATTACCGCGTTGGCCGCAGGCGGTCCTGAACTGCTCGCAGCGCTTGTCATAGTCTCTTCCCTGGTACCGTTCATTGTCTCGGCCCGGCTTTCCCTGCTTCGGCAGGTTCTGACACCAACCATATCGGGAACGGTCACCATGTTGATACCCGTAACAGTGATGCCTTACGTGATTGAAATGCTGGATGATGTGCCGCAAGGAAGTTCGGTACTGCCCGGTTCAGTCAGCTTTTTTGTCACCGTATGTGTAATTGCCATGATCCTGCTGACGGCTTCGGGGAGAGTTCGCACCTGGGCGCCAATCATTGGTATCGTTATCGGGTCTGTCGTGGCGGCGATGTTCGGAATCTATGATTATGAACGCGTAGCACAAGCCACCTGGATAGGATTCCCGGAAATCGCATGGCGGGGGATCAACCTGGATTTCGGTCGGGAGTTCTGGGCAATACTGCCGGCATTTATTTTTCTTGTCTTGATTGAGTCATTGAAGACTATAGGCACAACAGTTGCCGTTCAAAATGTATCCTGGTGCAGGACCAGGGCAGTGGATTTCCGTTCAACGCAAAGTTCAATTGCCATCCTGGGGGTTGGCAATTTACTCTCGGGCATAGCAGGTACGGTACCGACCGCTGTCAGTCCCTGGAGCATAGCATTAGTCGAAGCTACCGGAGTCGCAGCACGCCGCATCGGAGTGGTTACCGGAGCAATAATCATCTTTTTCGCGTTCCTGCCGAAACTGATAGCGACCATACTTTCGATTCCATCGCCGGTTATCGCCGGGTACCTGGCAATATTGATGATCATGGTATTTATTGCCGGGATAAAAACCGTCATGCAGGATGGAATTGACCATCGCAAAGGATTGATTGTCGGCGCGGCATTCTGGGCAGGAATTGGATTTCAGAATGCCGTGATTTACCCGGAGTTTTTCTCTGAATTTCTGGCAGGAATGCTGCAAAACGGGGTTGTAGCCGGTGGATTTCTCGCCATCATATTGACTGTATTTGTTGAATTTGCAGCGCCGCGTCGAAGCCGTATCAAGGTGCCTTTCACTCTCGACTCGCTACCCCGGATAGCGAATTTTCTCGGTGAGTTCACATCAAAGAGCGGCTGGGGCGATCAGATGGCAGAGCGCCTGGTTGCAGTAAGCGAAGAGACACTACTGACGTTTTATCATTCAAAAAAGTCAGGAGATGATGAAACCGACCGGCAGGTTGTGTTAGTGGCACGGAAAGACAGAGATGCGGCTATCCTCGAGTTTGTCATTTCAACATTTGAGGACAACATTCAGGATCAAATCGCATTTCTGGGGAAGCAGGTATCAGAAGAATCCATCGAGCAGGAAGTTTCGATCCGGATGCTGAAGCATATCGCTTCTTCCGTTCGTCACCAGCAATTTCGCAATACGGACGTTCTTACCATTCGCGTGGAAGCCGTCAAGAGGACGGCTTCCGGCAACCTGATCTGACCGGAAATTTCAGAGGCAGGATAAGCCGGTTCGTTTACAGACTGGTTGACGCCAGAGACCACGCAAGGGGTCAGCCCAGGGCCAGGTAGCAGACCAGGGTTATCACGACCGCCAGTATCAGGTTCAGTACGAATCCTCCCTGCACCATTTCCCGAATGGTGACGTGGCCGGTGCCGAATACGATGGCATTGGGCACGGTAGCAACCGGCAGCATGAAGGCGCAGGTAGCCGACATGGCCGCCGGGATCATCATCAACTCGGGACTGACGCCGACGGCTATAGCTGTCGCCGCGAAAATGGGCATCAGCAGGGTGGTCGTCGCGGTATTGGAGGTGATCTCCGTCAGGAAAGTCACGCCCAGGCAGATACACAGCAGAAGCAGGGGCACCGGAAACTTTGCCAGAACGGCTAGTTGTTGTGCGATCAACTCTGCAAGACCGCTGGATGAAAACGCCTTGGCAACGGTAATGCCGCTGGCGAAAAGTATCAGCATGCCCCAGGGAATGTCTGACGCCGTCTTCCAGTCAAGCAGGCGGTCGCCCTTGCCGGAGGGCAACAGGAACATGGCAACCACGGCAGCAAGCGCCACGGTGGCGTCGCCCGCACCCGGTGTCCCCAACAGACCCGACCAGCCTCCGAACGGTTCCGAGCGCGTGATCCATAACACCACGGTGATTCCGAACACAATCAGCACGCGTACTTCGTTCACCTGCCAGGGGTCGGCAGCCGGCAGGTCCAGGGTTTCTTTCCATTTGACATTTCGGGTCAGCCACAATGCCATGAGGGGCAAGCCACAGATGACGACCGGCAGGCCGATCTTCATCCAGTCCAGGAACGTGTATTCGAGGCCGGTGAACTCGGTATAAATGCCTGCGAAAATGATATTGGGCGGTGTCCCTATCAGGGTAGCCACACCGCCCAACGATGCTGAGTGGGCCAGACCGAGTACGACTGCAATCGACAGTGCCTTGTCCTCCACCTGTTTCAGCACCGCCAGGGCGATGGGGATTAAAATAAGGGTTGTGGCCGTATTGCTGATCCACATGGACAACGTGGCTGCAGTCAACATGAAGGCGAACACGATGCGTTTCCCGCTGCCGCCTACCGTATGTAAAATCGCCAGGGCAAAACGCCTGTGGACGCCGGACCTCTCCAGGGATTTTGCCAGCATGAAACCCCCCATCAGCAGCAGGATCACCGGGCTGCCCAGGCCCGCCGCCGCTTCTCTGTGGGTCAGTACGTTGGCCAGCGGGAATGCAAAGAACGGGATCAGCGAGGTGGCCGGTATCGGTATGCTTTCCGTGACCCACCAGGTCGCGGTCAGCAGGGTTATCGCCGCGGTAATAGCAATCTCATATTCTATCCCCGAGTACCGCAGCAGGAAAAACAGCAGGATGGATAACAAGGGGGCCGCAAATAGTGAGACTGACTTGATTTTCATTCTTATAATTCCTGATATCCTGGCTGCTTTCTATTACATTATATAGGGGTATCCGGAATACTTGATTCATAAATTATCATGACGCGGGTCGTGATATATAGACATCCGGAAAGCACTCATTGAAATTCAGGCTTCTTTCCCTGACACAACGGGAGAAATAAAAATGCAGTTTACTCGTCGTGCATTTATAGGCGCTGCATCGGCCGCTTCCGCTTTGCTGGCCGGCGCCACAACCGTAAAACCACGCACTACGCCACAGGACCCTCTCGGTGTTCGTGCTGACTTCCCCGGAGTAGAGAAATCCATATTTTTCGATTCAGCCTATACGGCGCTTTCACCCAGGCAGGCTATAGGAGCGGCGCAGGCCTTTCTTGGTTCCATTGGTCACAATCCGCCCAACGTGCCGGAAATGATGCATGAATCAGAGGTTGCGCGCGAACGCTTTGCAACACTAATAGGCGCCGCACAGGAAGAGATTGGACTGCTCTATGCGACAGGAGATGGTGAAAACATCGTCACGCGGGCTTTGAATATGCAGGCTGGTGACAATGTTGTTATTGACGATCTTCATTATCATAATAGCTACGTTCTCTATCAGCGATTGAAGGAAAAACCGGGGATCGAATTACGTATTGTGCAGAATGTAAACGGAGCTACTCCTGCAGAAATGTTTGAGCCGTATGTGGACGAACACACTCGATTAATCTCCGTATCCTGGGTGTCACATTTTAACGGTTACCGCAATGACCTGAAGGCCCTGGCAAATCTTGTTCATAAACGAGGCGGCTATCTTTTTGTCGACGCCATGCAGGGCCTGGATGTGAAATCCGTTGATGTTGATTTCCTTGTCTGCGGCGGCTACAAGTGGTTGCTGGCCGGTTATGGCGTGGCGCCGTTTTATGTACGCAAAGAGCTGATGGACCTTGTTACCCCGGACCGTTCCGGCGGTTTCCAGGCGGCAGAGGCACTGGGTGGCCATCAATACAGGCTTCATACGGACGGACGCAAATATCAGTATGCCACCATGTCGTTCGGCGCCGTCTATCACCTCAATGCGGCGCTGGAATATCTTCTTGAGACAGGTGTCGCTGATATTGAGCGGCATACAGTCGGTCTGGCCCGCCGGCTTCACCAGGGGCTGGCGTCACAGGGTTTTGAAATCAACACACCTGCCGGTAATCAATCTTCAATAGTCACATTTCAACATGGCAGAGACACGGATGCGGTTCGACAGGATCTCAAGGCAGAGGGGATTAAAATAAACATGAGTGATCACCAACCCCACCTTCGAGTCGGTATCGCACCTTATAATAATGCGGAAGAAATTGATCATTTCCTCGAACTGACCCGCAACTGGAAGTAACAACAACTGATTTCCTGTACTAACAGACGCGATGAATTACAGGCTTAAATTAATCCTGCTTATACCATTGCTGGCCCCTTACATTCCGCTCTCGGCAAGCACGGAGTGTACTCTTGCCGGGTTCGCCGGAGATTATATCGACGCCTACCGGTCCCGGGGTATGGTTGATGACTGTTATTATCAACTTATCGACGATATGGATACGGCCCGTACCGTCCAGGCAGACCTGGTTGGGTTACTGGCAGGGGATTACCAGCGCGCCGGTTACAAGGTGGGACTGACCGACAGTAAGGCCCAGGAAATGTTTGGCATCTCACAGCCGCTGGTTGGAGTCCTGTTCAAACAGATGTTGCGGCACGACGGCGCGGACATCGCGCTTGATTCCGCAACGTCGCTGCTGGTGGAACTGGACTTGCTGGCGCGGGTAGGATCGCCCGGCATCAACCGGGCCGCATCGGTTGAAGAGGTTGCCCGGCATATCGATGCAATCGTTCCCTTCATTGAATTGCCGGACGCCTTGTTCCGCCTGGACGACGGCAACGCCGCGGCGTTGTTGATGGCGGGAAACGTGGGAGCCAGGTGGGGCGTGGCCGGCATGCCTGCGACAGTGGTTGCGGCGCAAGACCTGGTCGAGCGCCTTCCGTCCATGACTTTCCGGTTAACGACTGATACGGGGGAGGTCCTTCGTGAAGGGCGGGGCGATCGAATACTGGGTCACCCGCTGAATTCTATCCTGCACCTTCTGGAGGAACTGCACCTCAGAAATGAGACGCTGAAACAGGGAGACTTAATCAGCCTGGGCGCCATCGGCGGGCCGGTGAAAGCGGAGCAGGGCAGGCGTTATACGGCGGAATACTCAGGATTTGGTGAAGAAGTAATCACCGTTTCCGTTACCATTCAGTGAGCATGTGTAGTCATATTTTTTCCAGCAACTCCGCGCTTGTCAGCACCTGCGCGGTCCAGTCCTCAAGAACCTGGAAGTAAATTTCAATATGTTTTTCCCAAGGAGCCGCGCCGGTACAGTCCTTGATGACAACCGTCGGTATGTCCCGGGCAAAGGCGTCTCTGGCAGTGCTGCTGATGGCATTGTTTACGCTCAAACCGCACAGTAACAACGTATCGACATGAAGGGATTCCAGAAGTTCGGAAAGTCCTTCACCATGAAAAGCACTGGGTCGATTACGGTTGATTAAAATATCCGAGTTTTGTAGTTGCAGGCGTTTATCCCATTTCATCCAGTCGGAACCAGCGCTGAAATAACCCTGTTGTACAACGGGATTATCCGTCAGCAAGCCTGCATCGGAAAGGTCTTCAGCCAGTACATAGCTGGAAAAAACAATGGGCAACTGTTTTTCTCTCGAGGCGCGCAACAGGACGTTCACGTTTTCGACTAAGGCATCCGATGTAACATTTTCAAAAGGTCCTGCCGCGCTGGTGAATAATTCCTGAAGATCCAGGACCAGCAGCACGGGGCTCGAATTTTCCAGGCTGACTTTCACGCTTAACCCGGCAGTCAGGGTTACCTGATTGCAAACGGACGGGCAGGGGAACCGGTTGCGCCCTTGAACGGAATGGCGCCGAACACGAAGGCGAATTCATATACCCGGTCCTGCAGCAGGGCGCTGAAATCGATGTTCTCCATGATGTAGATACCGTTCTCCACCAGGAATTTCTGGTGGTTGGGGGCAAATTGCGTGGGGTCGGGACCGGGGATGGTTTCAACGGCCCAGTTGTCCGTGCCCACGAGGACGACCTGTTTGTCCACCACCCAGTCACCCGCCCTGTCCGTGAGGCCCGGTACGCACTGGTTGAACCGTGTATTGTCGGTTTTCCACAATGTCCCCCAGCCGGTGTAATAGAACAGCGCATCACCGGGCCGGATGACATCTTCATCCATCCCCTGTCTTTGCAACGCGGCGTGCAGGTCGGCGATAGTGACTTCCTCGGTGCATTCCAGCATGCGTCCTTTATATCCGGCAATATCGATCAGGATGCCACGGGTAAAGATGGGAGCGACATGCTCGACGCCCAGTTTGGTGAAACCCCGTCCCGTGCCGATCTCCGCATGGCTGTGGCCGTTGTAGTAGCGTACCTCGTTCAGGTCACCCGGTTTCCCCGTGACCGTTGCCATGTGGCTTAGGGAATCGAATTGTGTCCCGTCCTGGGTGATATGCCCGGCGATATAATCTTCATTCCAGGCCAACCGGTTTTCGCCCAGGGGACCCCAGGAAGTGGCGCCCGGAACAGTCAATGTGTATTTACGCTGTTGCGGCGTCAGGTCGAACAAGGGCATGTCTTCTTCGAACACCCGCCCCATATCATAGATCTTTCCCTGCTTGATCAGGCTTGCCGCCGCCAGCACCTTCTCCGGCGTCAGCCGGTTCAAGGCGCCCAGTTGATCGTCCGCACCCCATTCCGACGGCCACCATTTTTTCGTGTCGTCAGCAGAATAAGATATATTCGCCATCAGGCAACAACAGATAATTGTCAGGATGATGTTTCTGATCATGATTGTTTCCGGGCAGAGATGAATATCAATGTACAGTATAATTTTTAATTCCCGACACTCACAAGGTATTCGCAATGGTTAAGCGCTTTCAAGACAAGACGGTGTTAATACTGGGGGGGACCAGCGGCATAGGCAGGACCGCGGCCCTGCGGTTTGCGCAGGAAGGCGCCAACATCGTGATTGGCGGCCGCAATGAGGGCAACGGTAACGAGGTGGTGCGTTCCATCGAGGCCATGGACGGCAACGGCCTGTTCGTGCAGACGGACGTCAGGGAACCGGATGCCTTGCAGAATGCCGTAGACAGGGCTGTCGAAGAATTCGGCGGACTGAATGTGGCGTTCAACAATGCAGGCCTGGCCGGTACAGGGAACAAGGCTGCGGACGAGAGTGAAGCGGACTGGCTGGAGATGATCGATACCAAGCTGAACGGCGTGTGGCGCGGCATGAAATGTCAGATACCCGCCATGCTTGAGGCCGGGGGCGGAGCAATCGTTAATATGGCAGGCAACTGGGGCCTGGTCGGGTTTCCCACCTATGCCGCGTATTGTGCCGCGGCCCACGGTGTCATGGGTTTGACCAAGGCGGCAGCCATGGAATACGTCGGTGCCGGCATCAGGATCAACGCCGTGTGCCCGGGAGCGGTAGATGCGCCGATCCTGGATCGTATGACTGGGGGCAATGAAGAGATTAAAAACAGTTTTGCGGAGCAGTTACCCGTAGGGAGACTGTGCAGCGAGGAAGACATCGCCGAGGCCGTGTTATGGCTGGCTTCCGATGCCGCGTCCTATGTCAACGGCGTCGGCCTGGTGCTGGACGGAGGCGGGAGTCCCTGACGCGACGCTGGGTTATTCCTCCAGATTCTGTTTCAAATCATCGACCGGCTTCAGCCAGTCCTCATCCATACTGACCCGCGTCTTGCCCCAGCCATCCTTGTAGTTGCACAGGATCTGCTGGGTCAGCGCGGTATGGGTCAGTTTCCATTCGCCATCGACCTTGATCATCTCGTCATCGTAGTAACCGGCGACCCACACCGGGTCATATTCTTTCGTCCTGGAGTTATGCACCGTGGCGGCCTCGAACAGGTACCAGCGTGCCGTGGCCGATTGGCAGTCCTCGGCAACTTCGATCCTTACCGGCAGCAGGCAATGGAACATCCAGGTGAACGGGTTGACTTCCAGGAATGCGCGGATTTCATCATGGCCGCGCAATACCGTGTCCCAGTTGGTAAACTCCATCACGCCGTCCTCCGTATACAGGTTGACAAACATATCGATCTTCATGTGCGGGTCGGCGGCCTGCGCCGAACGTTGCTTGAGGTGTCTGATTTCCTCCATGGCTTCCAGCCTCTCCACGCGTTTTGACAACACTTCTATTTTGTTTGAATTATTCATGGTATTTACCTCTTTATAATGCGTCACTGTAACTACTCGCCCCCTCCCCGCTAATTCTACCTGAATTTACCGGCAAGTTGCG
>JAPPLI010000185.1 GCA_028819495.1 Gammaproteobacteria bacterium
ACTTTTCCGTTTCCGTCTCTGAAAATGCCACGGAGGGCATTTTTAGAGGTTCCTTTAAATATCAAAATTCGCCGTTACCTCACTGAACGGGAGTTCACTTCTGATTTGACTAAACTCCGCGCGTTCCGCGGCAGAAACGCAGGAAACCGTCTGCTCGAGTCGCTGGAGAAAGATGGCTTGATAAAGCCGAAAATCCGACTTCATTGGCCGGATCCTGTTGCTCGTAGGTTTTGGCTTGAACGAAATGAGAAAGTGCAGTCATTACACGAACCAGTGGAGCCAGACGGCAGCAGGTGGGACGCTGCAGTTCGGCTCTACACCAGTATTGAGCACGCCAGCCTCAAACTCAAAGAATATCCCCATCCATTCGATAATCCAGAACCTGAGTTTGCAGAGTTTCTTTATGGTCCAGAGCGCCAGGAATTTGTGAGTCATCTCGATCGCCGTGCCAGCATTGCACATGATTGCCATCCGATACTGTACGACGCCAGCAACATCAGGGATTACTACAGCGGATGGCAGGTGCTTGCAGCGGCAGAAGTAGCTGACATGGGTATACACATCCGGGCGAACTTGTCGAATCCTGAAACTGCTCAGAACGCACAGGCGGCCATGCGCGAAAACAGGCTTCCCGATGGCTACATTTATAAACTCTCTGAACCAGAATCTGTAATGAACGATTTTAAAATACATCAAGCTACCCTTGATGCAATCGTTTGGTCTGTTGAAGAAGCAAATTCAGCGCTCACTCGTATCCTGGGACAACAAGAGGTTCGCAGAATTCGGCTTTCCGATGAACAAGCACAAAATTATCGAGACCACAGAGATAGGGCTTTTGTCTCCGGATTGCATCATTACGGGGTCGACAAGGCCGCTATGATCGCTGTGTGCCAATTCCTCGCTACCAGATGGTCGGCCTGGAACTTGGAAGGCCGGCCTCTTATCGCTGAAGCATACAAAATCTACCTTGCATCCGCCGTCCGCATCCTGCAAATAACTTGCAAGATGACCTTTAAGAGCGTCAGAGACGCTGTCGGTCACCAAGGTAATTCCTCGATACCGACTTTGGATGTGGTTTGGCCTGATTGGGCGGAGAACCAACGAGAGTATCTGGTTCAAACGCTCCAGGCGGGAATAATGAATGACAATTCAAACGTTCTATCTTCAGATGAAATTATTGCATTTGCGCAATTTGCCAAAGATAAGTACCAAGATGCTATTTTTCTGCGCCTGGAAGCATTCAAGCGGTATGCATTCACTGAGAGTGATGCACCAATAGCGGGAATGGCGAGTGATCTTCAAGGTATGGCAGTGGCAGTTGAGCATGCCGTTCGAACAATGGGTGGCACCAAAAAACAACTCTTCGAGATGTTTCTTGAAATATGGACCGATCCACCAGTGTCAAAACTTCTAAAAAAACACAGGCAACTTGCGACAAGGAAACACCCACCATCAGAATGGGCCGAACGAAAATCCGAGATAGACAGTCTTCGATCCAAAGGTCCAAACGAGGCCATCGCAGCTGATCTCATAATGGCACATAGACTACGCGGAGCAGTCCACTATCCGTTAGGAGAAGAAGATCAGCTAGAGCTCGAGAGGTTGTTTGTTATTTCGCTTCGCGCAGTTGCAATGACGCATGCCCAAGTCAATAAACGCAAATGACACCCACATCCACTACCGTCTGCTATCATTAACTTGTAAATCACGATATAGTTGGTGCGGCTTGATATTGATTAGTTTAGAAATTCTCTCCCTTTCAAGGTAGAAACCATGTTATCACGGTTGCGCATATGTAATTTTCGTGCCTTTAAGTCGCTCGACGTCGAGAAACTGGGAAAAATGAACCTTTTCTCAGGCCGCAATAATTCGGGAAAAACCAGCTTGCTTGAAGCGATATTTCTTCTGTCTGGAGCTAAAAGCCCAACAACATTGTTGAATGCAAATTTCCTGCGGGGAGTAACGGTAATATCGGATTCGAAACATGTTCCACAAGACGCTTTGTGGAAACCTGTATTCCACAACCTGGATATGAGTAGCCCCATAGAAATCACCGGACATCATTTTTCGTGCAAAGACTTGACGATCAAACTCGCCGTGGAGCGACCTAACCTGTTTGAACTCCCATTGGCGGGTAGTGATGCAGCGCTTGGAGAAACACACAATGAAGGTGAGTTAATCAGAATTGATTACCTGGAAAATGATAAGCTGAAAACAGGACATACAATAACCTTAGCAGGCGGTGTAATCCGGGTTAAGGAAGGAACATACGATACGACAGAACCGGCAGAAGCACCCTATACTGCTACTATCCTTTCTCCACGGAACGGAACGATGCATAAAGATGCTGAACGATTAGGACAGTTGCGGCTACAGAAGAAAGGAGATTTGGTTGTCAAAGCTTTACGTGTTATTGAACCCAGGCTGGTAAGTGTTGAAGTCAGCTACGCCGCTGGTATCCCGACTATATGGGGCGATGTCGGGCTAGACGAATTGGTGCCGATCAGCGTGATGGGCGACGGCATGATCCAACTTGCCCGGATCATTCTGGCAATATCGTCAACGCCCGGCGGCGTAGTGCTGCTCGATGAAGTTGAGAATGGCCTGCACCACTCCGTGCTCCTGCAAACCTGGCAGGTAATCCAGAAAGCAGCGGACCAGTTCGACACGCAGATTTTTGCAACCACACACAGTTACGAATGTATCTCAGCGGCGGGTAAGGTCTTCGAAGAATCTGGTGATGACGTTTTTCTTCTCCATCGACTCGAAACTACAGAGACGGGAACCCGGTGTGTCACATACAATAAGGAAACAATGGAAGCAGCAATTCAGCACAATATGGAAGTCCGTTAAATATGGTGAAACCGAAAAAGATCGAATCAAATGTCCAACTTCTTGTAGAGGGTAACGACCAGAGAAACTTTTTTGAATGTTTTTGTCAGCATCTCTCTCTGGAAGCTGTTGAAGTCCATGATTTCGGAGGAACCGGCGACTTGAGTGGTTTTTTATCCGCGTTCGTGATGATTTCCGGGTTTGATACTGTCGCTGCATTGGGTATTGTTCGGGATGCCGAACAAGATGCAACGTCAGCGTTTCAAAGCGTCCAATCTGCACTGAGGAAAGCCGAACTTTTACCTCCTGACCGCCCACGGCAACTTAGCGCCGGGACCCCGGCGGTTGCCGCGTTGGTTCTTCCAGGGGGTAACGAAGACGGTATGCTTGAAACCCTGCTTTGCCGGTCGATTGCCGATCAACCTGAGAATACCTGTATTGATGCATTTTTTGAGTGCATCGAAAATCGCACAAACATCTCCGTAAAACGGCCTGATAAATCCCGCGCTTATGCCTTTCTTTCAACAAAGGAACACCCGCAAACATCTGTCGGCGTTGCCGCCAAAAAAGGCTATTGGAACCTGGACCACAATGCCTTCAGTGAAGTGCGCGATTTCCTGACAAAACTGGCATCGTAGATCAGGGGCGTTTGTCTGGTCGGACCGGATTGTCATACGGGAAAAACTTTATGGAGAACCTGCCAAAAAGGCTGATCGAGGTTGACCTGCCCATCCGCCGGATTTCGGAGCAGGCGCGGCGGGAGAAGTCCATTCGGCACGGGCATATTTCGACTTTGCATATCTGGTGGGCGCGGCGGCCGTTGGCGGCGTGCAGGGCGGCGCTGTGTGCCTTGTTGTGGCCGGACCCGGCTGACCCGAACTGTCCACGGGCGTTTATCGATACGGCAAAAGCCGAAATGCTGGCCTGGACGCCCCATGAGCGGTATCAGAAAATGTCTGTGGCAAGCCGGGGGCGTTTTGAGCAGGCGCGTCAGGAGCGGACTGTCTTTGACCAGCCGGAAACATTGCGCATGGCCTTGCTGGATTTCATCGCGGAGTTTGCCAACTGGAACAACTCCACCGATGCGGATTACCTTGCGACTGCGCGGGCCTTGACCCGATCTGCCCACGAGGCGCTGGGTGGGATTCCAGGGACGCGCCCGCTGGTAGTGGATTCCTTTGCCGGTGGCGGCTCCATCCCGCTGGAAGCCTTGCGCGTGGGGGGAGATGCGTTTGCCTCCGATTTGAATCCCATTCCCGTGCTGCTCAACAAGGTCATACTCGAATACGTGCCCAGGTACGGCCAGCAACTTGCGGATGAGGTGCGCAAGTGGGGGCAATGGATAAAGGATGAGGCGGAAAAGGAACTGGCAGAGTTTTATCCCCGGGATGAAGACGGCGCCACGCCCATCGCTTACCTGTGGGCGCGTACCATCATCTCTGAAGACCCCGGTCAGGGCAGCCCACCCATTGAAGTGCCGTTGATACGCTCGCTCTGGTTGAGCAAGAAAGACAACAACCGCAAAGCCCTGCGCTGGCGGCGGGACAGCGAGGGGCGGGTCGAATGTGAGACGAACCAAGTGACTTATGCCGACGGACGGACGCTCACCGTGCGCCGCCCCCTGCTGGAAATCTTCTCACCTGGAAGCGAAAAAGAGGTGGAAGAAGGCACCGTAGCCCGAGGCAGCGCCACTTGCCCGGTGAGCGGTTACACCACACCGGTGGCTTCGGTGCGCAAGCAGATGAAAGCGCGTCGTGGTGGCGCCTCTGATTCCCGCCTGTTCTGTGTGGTTACAACGCGACCGGGACAGACAGGGCGGTTCTATCGTTTGCCGATTGACGCGGATGCAGAGGTGACGCGCAGGGCTACGGCAGAACTGGCCTGTGTTTCCCAAAGTGTCGCAGGTACACCCGATTTTGAGCACACAGCTGAACTAAGTCTGGTGCCGGATGAACCATTACCACCTCGGGGAACGCTGGGCTTTCGTGTTCAAGGCTATGGAATGTTGGAATGGGGAGACCTGTTCACTCCGCGCCAATTACTTACCTTAACCACCCTCGTCCGTCTCACCCGCCAAGTTGGGAAAAAACTCTTGGATGGTGATAATGCAGAATTGGCAGACGCGATTGTAAGGAACCTCTAAAAATGCCATCCGTGGCATTTTTAGAGACGGAAACGGAAAATGGCAGCATATCCTTATGCTGCACGGGCACCTCTAATTTTTAGAGGTGCCCTGTAGCGATTTTGACCATCGCTATTGGTCGCCAAGCTGACTATCTGGCATCCCTTACCATTTGGGCAAATTCTGGCGAATTTGTTGCCCACGTTTTTGGTCGCCAGGCATTACCTATAGTCTGGGAATTTCCGGAAACTGTTTGTATTAGAGACACATCTGGAAATTGGAAAGGGGCTATAGAATGGATTTTTCTGGTGCTCACACACATAACACAGGCAAATCTTTACTCGGGCAATTCTTGGCAGTCAGACGCTAAGAAGCATCCACTTCCAAATAATGCAGCCCAATGCTTCTTCACCGATCCGCCTTATTACGATGCTGTGCCATACGCTGACTTGTCGGACTTTTTCTATGTCTGGTTCAAACGCACCTTGGGCACCAGTATTCCTGCTCTGTTTTCAGATGCTCTTGCGCCCAAGGATGATGAGTGCATCGTCGATGAGGTGAAAGGCAAGGATAATGAGTATTTTGAACAGATGATGGGTAATGCCATGGCCGAAGGCTGTCGCATCCTCTCTCCCGAGGGTATCGGTTGCATCGTGTTTGCCCACAAGTCCACCAGTGGCTGGGAGGCGCAACTGCAAGCAATGGTGGATGCCGGTTGGACAATCACCGCTTCTTGGCCAATTGACACGGAAAGACCTGGAAGATTACGGGCCATGAACTCCGCCGCGCTGGCCTCCTCCATCCACCTCGTTGTCCGTCCTCGCAGTGTAAATGCCCACAACGCAGTAGGCGACTGGCGCGACGTGCTGGAAGAATTACCCAAACGCATCAACACCTGGCTACCGCGCCTGGCAGAGGAAGGCGTGGTAGGCGCCGATGCGATTTTTGCTTGTCTCGGCCCTGCCCTGGAAATTTATTCCCGCTATGAACGAGTGGAAAAGGCCAGCGGGGAAGTGGTGTCCTTGCGGGAATACCTCGAGCAGGTATGGACGGCGGTATCCCGCGCGGCGCTGTCGAGCATTGTTACCAACGCCAACCTGTCCGGTTTTGAACCGGACGCCCGCTTGACCGCCCTCTGGCTGTGGACCGTAGCGGCAGGCAGTGACGGCACTGGTGATAAAGACAGCGAAGCAGAGGACGAAGCAGCGCCCAAAGCCGGCTTCGGCGGTTTCACCCTGGAATACGATACCGCCCGCAAGATTTCCCAAGGCACCGGCGCCAGCCTTGAACGGATGGACAATATCGTACACGTCAAGGGAGACAAGGCCACCTTGTTGCCGGTGGCCCAACGCACCGGCTATTTGTTCGGTAAAGATGAAGCGACACCACAAACAGGCCGGCGCAAACCGACGCCACAGGCCGACCTGTTTGCAGAACTCATGGTCAGGGAGCCCGAAGCGGAATATCTCCCGCAGCAACAGCCAGTGAGCAAACCCGGAGAGACCCTGCTGGACAGAATCCACCAATCCATGATCTTGTTTGCCACCGGACGCGGCGAAGCGCTACGCCGCTTTCTCATCGAAGACGGCATAGGCTTGGAGTCCGGCCTGTGGGAACTTGCCCAGGCGTTCAGTGCCTTGTACCCCGCTGGCAGCGACGAAAAACGCTGGGTTGACGGCGTGCTGGCGCGCAAGAAGGGCCTGGGATTGTGATACAGTTACACGGTGTATAATAATCCAAGGTAGCCATCAAGCCGGGTCATATAGTGCGAGGTGTAACCATGACAACCTTTGAAAATCTCTTAAAAACAGAGTCCGATTTCTACAAACGTGAGCGACACAATCTTTTGACAACATACCCCAACAGGGTTTTGTTGATACACGGCGATCATGTTGAAGGGGATTTTGATTCCGAGGAAGCGGCAATTACAGAAGGAGTGCGCAAGTTTGGCACAGGCCCCTTTTTAGTCAGGAGAGCCGGAGAAGAAGAACCTGTTTTTTCAGTGCCTGCGTTAACGCTGAGTTTGTAATAATGCCTATAATGACGACACGGATGACCGGTGGCACCACCAAAGACGGCAATAGTGTCCGAACCCTGCTTCCAGATGAATCACTTCACATTAACGGTCCTATATTAGAGGCCGCCCTGACTGCTTCTGATGCACAACAGCAAGCATTGATAGAGCAGGGAAAACAGGGTAAATCCATAACCGGCAAGGTCATGTTTGACACAGGCGCCAGTGTCAGTTGTTTTGATATATCAGTCGCGCAGGAAACAGGGCTTGCTATCATTGGCATAGGGCGTATGGCGTCGGCTTCTCATACCAGCATCCAAGTACCTGTCTATGCGGGAAAACTGATACTCCCAAAATTGAATATCAATATTCAGCCTGCCATGGGCGCAAATATAGCTTCACAGGGGATAATCGCTTTGATCGGTCGGGACGTAATGCGGCATGGGGCATTCTATTACAGTGGCGTAGACGGGTCGTTTTCATTTGCCGTATAAACCCGACGTCCCGGCTGTGAGGGTGGAATATGACTAAACGCTTGAAGCCCTGGTACAAGGTGGTCACGCCACGGGCCGACCTGCGCGAGGGCAAGCCTTTGGATGCGGCAGAGTTTGCTGTGCACCTAGGCAAAGTTCGGGACGGGACGGCGCCGGAAGATTACCAAAACCCGGCACGGTTTTTTGAGAAGACGTTTCTGACCACAACATTGCTGGAACTGGCGGGGCAGGTGGCGCGGCGATTGAACGGTGTTAAGACCGAGACGTCCGCGGTGTTCAACCTGGCAACGCAGTTCGGTGGCGGCAAGACCCATGCGCTGACACTGTTGTATCACCTGGGAGAGCAAGGTCCGCACGCGCAGAAGATGATGGGCGTGCAGCGGATACTGACCGCAGCAGGACAGAAGGATATTCCCAAAGCCTCCAGCGCAATCTTCGTCGGCACCGAATTCGACTCCCTCACCGGACGCGGCGGCGCCGACGGGACGCCAGTTCGCAAAACCCCTTGGGGCGAGATTGCCTGGCAACTGGGCGGACAGGATGCCTTCGACCTGGTTGCTGAACATGACCAACGGGGTATTTCGCCCGGCGGCGACGTGCTAGACGGGTTGGTCCCGGACGATAAACCCTGCCTGATCCTGATGGACGAGCTGATGAATTACATCAGCCGTAATCGACACAGTGGACTGTCCGAACAGTTTTACAACTTTCTGCAAAACCTGACGGAGACGGCACGCAGCAAGGACGCGACCGTGGTAGCAGTTTCCATTCCCGCATCGGAACTGGAAATGAATGAGAAGGACACGGAGGACTATAGCCGCATTACCAAGCTGCTTGACCGTCTGGGCAAGGCCATGCTGATGTCTGCCGAGGCGGAGACCGCGGAGATCATCCGCCGGCGGTTGTTTGAGTGGGACCTGAATGCGGTCGGTGCGAATGGCAAAATATTGCTTGATCGAGACGCAGAACAGACTTGCTCTGCTTATGCTGACTGGTGTGTGCAACACCGGCAGCAACTTGCCGGGTGGTTCGCTGCGGATGAGGCGCGCCGGCAATTCCGCGATGCGTACCCGTTTCATCCTTCCGTAATGACGGTATTTGAGCGTAAATGGCGCGGCATCCCAAAATTCCAGCAAACCCGTGGCATATTGCGGTTGTTGTCGCTATGGGTGGCCCGCGCTTACAAAGACGGTTTCGAGGGCGCACACAAGGACGCTGTGATTAGCCAAGGAACCGCGCCATTGGATGACCCGACGTTTCGTTCAGCCTGCTTTGAGCAACTGGGTGAGCGGCGTCTTGAGACCGCTGTTACCACAGACATAACGGGAGACGCGCATGCCCACTCCATGCGCCTGGACAAGGAAGCCACGCAGGAAATCAGTAAAGCCAGGCTGCACCGTAAGCTGGCGACCAGTATCTTCTTTGAATCAAACGGCGGGCAGTTACAAGGGAAAAATGCCACTACGCCGGAATTACGCCTTGCTGCAGGTGATCCACAAACGGACATTGGCAATATGGAAACCGCTCTGGATGCCCTGACGGATGCCTGTTACTACCTCACTGTCGAGCGAACCGAATATCGTTTCAGTATGCAGGAAAATCTGAACAAGCGTTTCGCCGACCGCCGAGCGACAATCGGAAACGATACGGTGGATGCCAGGGTCAGAAAAGCAATCCAGACAATTTTTGGCAAAAATATGGCCGGGATAGCGCCGGTGTTCTTCCCGGAGAAGTCCATACAGATTTCAGACCGGCCCGCCTTGACGATCGTGGTGGCGGATTTTGCCAAGGCCATTGACGACGGGAATCGAACCGACACCGAACAGCATATCGACGGGTTGCTGCGCGCCAGCGGTTCGTCCGCCCGCACCTTCAAAAGCGCGCAGATATGGATAGTGGCTGATACTCCGGGACAGTTACGGGAAGAAGCAAGACGGCTGCTTGCCTGGGAAGACATACAGGGAGATGCCGGCCAGCGCAACTATGAAGAAAGTCAGATCAAGCAGTTGCAAGAGAATATCACTCGAGCAAAGAACGACCTTCAGGAAACTGTCTGGCGCAGTTACAAGTATATCTACCTGCTGGGTAAGGATAACAAGCTGAAGCAAATAGACCTCGGCTTGGTCACGTCCAGCCAGACCAGTGGCGGCCCGGTGGATGTCATGCTCACCCGGCTCAGAGAAAATGGCGAGCTGGAAAAAGACATAGGACCGCAGTTTCTGGTACGAAACTGGCCTGATGCTTTTGTTGAATGGAGTACCAGGAGTCTGCGTGATGCGTTCTTCTCATCACCAAAATTCCCGCGCCTGCTCGATCCTGAAACTCTTCGGGATACCATTGCGCGCGGGGTCAGCCAAGGTGTTCTGGCCTATGTGGGGAAACGTGCGGATGGCAGTTACAATCCGTTTCTGTTTGATGAAGTCATCAATCCTATAGACATAGAAATCTCCGAGGATATCTACGTCATCCGGCAAGAAACTGCGCAAGCAACCAGGGAACGGATTAAAGCAGATAAATCCGGCGAGACGCCACCCGCTGGGCCACAAGTTTCAGAACCTCCGGCGTCACCCTATACACCAACAACCGGCGTCGACGACCCAACCACCCAGCCAATAACAGGTGAAAGCCCGGCTACACAATCTGTGACAGAAACCCCGGCGACAAAGCATCCTCTGAAAAAACTCTCCTGGAGTGGGGAGATTGACCCGCAAAAATGGATGAATTTCTATACCAAGGTGCTATCAAAGCACGTAAGTGACAAAAACCTGAGACTCAAAGTCAGCTTCGAGACAGCGCCGGAATCAGGCATCTCAAAAGAACGGGTGGAAGAGACGAAACATGCATTGCGGGAATTGGGACTTGATCCTGATGTATGCAAGGGAGATTAGAGTTGCGCTAAATCCTACAACCAGTGGAGGAAAAATATCAGATCAAATCTGGACGTTTACGGATATACCCGGAAACAATTCCAAATCCCCCAACGGTTGACACTCCTGTGACATTCGCGATAAAACTAATCCAAGGTACGACAAACTAAGGACAACGATAATGGCGCAATTCCTACGTGATGTTCATTTATCAAATCTTAAAGTAACAGAAGAGCTGCTTATTCAACTTACAGAGGTATTTACGAATAGAGCGCAGATACTTCATAACTCAGCTACTGCTCAAGGAAATGAATATAAGGAACCTTTCCTAACATTTATTCTTCGCTTTGATAATAAAGGTTACCGTCTTTTTACATGTGATGATCTTCTACTTCATTTTAAGCGAGCAGATAAAGTAGAGAGGGTTGTTATATCTATTGAAACCCGAGAAAGTCTTACGAGCAACAGACATATTGGCGAGCATCTAGAAGTTAAGTTCGACACGCTCGAAGAGAAGAATTGTTCTTTATCCGTAACATCTGATCATTCTGATTGGGTAGATGCTTCATATTCTGCTGTCATGGAGGTCATCACTAAACATAAGACAAAAACTGGTTGGATTCGTTCAGGCTGGAGCACCTTGGTAATTCAGTTACTAGTACCTTTTCAATTTAATTTTGATCAGTTGACGGGTCAACACTAATCCAG
>JAPPLI010000205.1 GCA_028819495.1 Gammaproteobacteria bacterium
TGAGCAGGATGGATTAATATGTCCTAATATTTGCTCGCCTGAGGAACTCTTGGGAACTGATTATGATTAATGACCCTATTGTTGAAGAAATACGTAAACATCGACAGGAACATGCCGAGCGCTACGGATTCGACCTGATGCGTATTGCAGAGGCACTAAGGGATAGAGAAAGGCGTTTTTCACGCCGGGTCATTAGCCCTGGTCCAAATTTTTTTCAATCTCCAGAGGCCCCCACTGATGATCCGCCTGACCCTGCAGGATTTGGACCAAGGTAGATACAAGGGGTCAGAGTAAAAATTCTAGCGAATTTCTTACTCTGACCCCATCTACCTCAATCAACTCGCAGGCCAACTGAAAGCCCTCACCGCGCCTTCCGAAACGTCGAGTTCGCACTTGACCATCTCTCCCTTGCGTATGATGACCGGCAGTGCCGCGCCGTCACGTTCCAGCAGTGAAATATCTTCCAGGGGATTGCCGTCGACGACCAGGAGGTCGGCGAATGCGCCTTCCTTGATGCAGCCCAGGCGGTCGGGTTCCATCAGTATCTCGGCATTCATCGCGGTAGCCTGGTGCAGTATCTCGAACGGTGTAAATACCTCTTTTCGAATGGCGAATTCGGTACATTGACGCACGTGCTGCGCGCCCAGCAGGTCCGTGCCCAACCCCATTTTGACGCCGGCATTGCGCATGATTTCCAGGCCGTCCATCGCCTGCCCGTAAATCAGGCGGATCTTCTCCTGGCTGACCGGCGGCAGGCCGTATTTTTCGCCTTCTTCATACAATGCGTGTATCACGGCAAACGTGGGCACGACGTAGGCGCCCTGATCTGCCACGTATTGCGCCGTTTCCTCGTCAATCAGGGTCGCATGCTCGATACAGCGCACGCCGAACTCAACACAGCGCCGGATTGCCGCCGCCGGGTGGCAGTGCGCGGATACATAGGTTTCCTGGCGCGTGCATTCATCCACCGCGGCGCGGATTTCTTCCTCACTGAACTGGGTGTGGTGCAACGGGTCATTGGGGCTGGCCACGCCGCCCGATCCCATTATCTTTATGCAGTGGGAGCCTTTTCTCAACTCTTCCCGCACCGCGCGCCGCATTTCAAACGGATCGTCAACGACACGGGTCAGGTTCGTCGAATAACTGCCGCATGCACAGAGCTGCTCCCAGGGATTGATTTCCCAGCCCGGACGCATATCGCCATGCCCGCCCGTCTGTGACATGATCTTGCCGGCATAATAAAACCGGGGGGCGCGCACCATGCCATGATCGATGGCGCGGGAAATGCCGACATCGCCACCGCCGATATCGCGCAAGGTCGTAAACCCGCGGTCCAGGGTCGAGTTCAGGAAAACATTGGCGTACTGGGCAATGTAAGTGTCCGGCATCCTGGACAATGCCGTGGTATCCAGGGTCGGAATATAGACGTGGATGTGATTGTCGATCAGGCCCGGCATTACGGTGCGTCCTTCGGCATCGACCACGTGATCGCTCCCGTTGCCGGTATCGCCCGTAGAGATCTCCTTGATCTCGCCATCCGCCAGCAGGATGCTGGAACGGTCCGACAGTTCCGGGTTATGTCCGTCAAAGATGTGTGCATTTTTTACGAGTATCGTTTCAGTGGTCATCTCGTGTGCCTGTCGTCAAGTTGTGAAATTCCGGTTTATCCCGGCATCATCGTTATTTTATCCGGTATCGGCGCCTGGCATCCGGGCAAGAGATAATAACAATAACAGAGTTGCCAGGTAACAACCAATACCCAGGTAAAACAACGCGGCGTAACCTCCGCCGGGAATCATCAGCGCGGCCAGCGCCGGCCCGACGGCGAAACCTATACTCTGCAGCGCATAACTCACTCCCGCGAGCCGGCCAACCGGATCAAGTTCCGAAACTATACCCATAAGGTACGGAAAAAACATCAGCCAGACGAACATGTATAACTGGATAATGAGCGCATATACCAGCTTGTTACTGAAAAAGAGCAGTGCCAGGAGACAACCTGCCGAAGCAAGCAGGGAAAACATTATCGGCGGCATACGGCCTAGGCGGGCGCCCAGGAAAACAGGCACCAGCGCCCCTGCCACCCCGCACAGTTGCGAGACTGCAAGCAGGTTGCCGACAGCCTGTACGGAGAAGTCCAGCGCTCTCCCCACCTGGGACATGTACGGCCACACCCCTCCCGTACCGACATAGTAGGCGAGTGTCGCAATACTGACGACCAGCACGATACCGAACGGCATCCGGCGCCGTGATGAAGGCGTCTCCCCGGCATTATTTTCCCCGCCCGAGGCAAATTCGGGAAATTTACGCGCCAGGCAGAGCGCCGGCAACGTCATGCAGGCCAGCAATGAGAACAGCCCCCTGATTCCGAAGGAACCCAACAGGATAGTCGCGAGGGATATCAGCAGGGCGAACGCGCTGAGCGTCACGACCGTATACAAGCCGAAATACCTGTCCGGGTTGCCGGATGCCGCAATGCTGGCGGCCATTACGCCGGCCGCGGTCCCGGCGCCCATACCGATAATGAAGCGGGCGATGAGCATGGAATTGAATGCGGCGAGCCCCAGGCACGCCAGGTTGCCGAGCAACAGGACGGCGATGCCGCATAGCGCAACCACCCGCCGATTCCATATATGGACCCGCGCCGATACCAGTAAAGTGCCGATGGCGAAGCCTGACATGTCCGCAGCCAGGACGTATCCGGCCTGTGCTTCGGAAAAATCCAGGTAGTCCACGTAAGCCGATGCGATTACGGGGTTCAGACCGGCAGCAGTCACCCCGGCGATACCGGTGAGGATCATGGCCAACAGGGAAACGGGCCGGTCAAAATCATTCCCGGCAACGCCCTGCCGCGGTAATGGCGTGCGCCACCACTCGGCGGAAACCCAGTTATTCATCAGCCGGATTGTTTCCTTAGATGTTCCAGGTCATAGATTTCCCCGGCACCGGGCGGGACATCCATGCCCGGTTCCGCGCCCAGGTCAGCCAGGCCTGCCTGTAAACTCTCCGCATCGACATACCCGTCCGGCGTATAACAGGGCAGGATCAACTTACCGGTTTTTACCGCATCCTCGCGGGAGATATTCATTACATCCTCAAGAATGGAATGGATTACAGCCGGTGAATCATGGATCACCGCCAGGCTCTTCCGGTAAACATTGACCAGTCCTTCTACCAGTTCAGGGTCTTCCGAAGCAATCTTTTCGGTAGTCGCCATACCGCTGGTAACAACCGTAAGCTCATCCCCCAGCATGGTGAGGGAATTCAAGCCCAGCCGTTGTATTGCCACAGGTGAGATCGCGGAACTGATGAGTGCCGCATCCGCCGCGTCCTCACGCAGCAGGCCAAGACGGATTGCATCATCCCGGGCCGGTTTCAACTCCACATCAGTATCAGGGTCCAGTCCGTGCTTGCGCAAGACGATGCGGTTGAACCAGTGAGGCGGCGCCGGAGGCGGGAAGGTTGCGATGCGCTTGCCGGCGAGTTGTTCAATGGCGCCGATTCCGGCAGTTCCATACAACCAGAACATTGGCCTGGTAACGGCAGCCAGGACAACCCTGAAACGTACATTCCGGGACAACAGCGCGGCGCCGCAGGCCACCTGGAAATAATTCGCTTCGGGGAGCCTGTCATCGGGAATAAAGCTGGTGTCCACCAGTCTCACATCAAGACCTGCCGATTCATAGAACCCGCAACGCCGGGCGATGAAATGGCACAACAGTTCATGGATATCAAAGGCCTTGATACCGCATTCAATGATTTTCATCTTAACCAGCCGCCACTATGTCAGAACTTCCGGGTAACTCCGAAGAACAGGCAACGGCCGGGATAGAGCTTGCGGAGATTGCCGGCAGCAGCAGGATAGCTTTGTTGAGGCTTTGTTTGGACATGCAAAGTAAAAGGGGACAGAATTCAATTCTGTCCCCGGTTTCAAGTCAGAAGGGAAAAGGGGACAGAATTGAATTCTGCCCCCGGTTTCGGTTTCGCTCAGGCGACGCGCCCGACCTGCACCAGGCTGTCAAACACCCTGGGGGCGTGCCCCATGTCGGCAAAGTCCGCGGACGATACGACGTTTGCGGTACCGTTGTTCAGTTGCCGCCAGTAGCCCAGGGATGACACTACCAGGCCCGGGTTGACATCATCAGTGACCTTGGCAACCACCTCGAACGCACCCCGGTCATTGAAGACGCGTACAGGGTCGCCTTCACTGATACCCCGCTCCCCGGCATCCGCTTCACTGAGCATCACGAACTGCTCGCCCTGTCTCTTGATCTTGTTATCCATGTTGGCATAACAGGAATTCAGGAAACCATGGCTCTTCGGAGCGATGATATTCAATGGGTATTTCCCTGCCAGTTCCGGGTTGGTCTGCGGCGATTCTTTCGACGGCACATAATCCGGCAGGCTGTCCAGCGGTTCGCTGTTGCCGGGCTGCATGTCCTCGTACATCTGCCGGAACGGTGCAATGATAAAATTGCCGTTGGCTGCAGTCTCCGAGAAAAACTCGCACTTGCCGGAGGGTGTGGGGAAATTGCCTTCCTTGTGGGGCGCACGCTCATGGGGTTCCCCTATCTTGATGCGCGCATACCCGTTCTCGCGCAGGTAATCCACGCTGAGGCCCTCGCAGGCCGGTGAATCCCAATCGACGAAATGCTCCAGGCACTCGCTGTCGGACCACTTGAAGCGGTCTTCCTCGAAGCCCATGCGCGCGGCCAAACGGTTGAATATCTCGTTGTTGGACAACACCTCGCCGGGCAGATCGGCGCACTTGGTATTGTAGGTGAGATAGTTGTGCCCCCAGGACAGGATGATGTCCTCCATCTCCGCGCCCATGGCAGCCGGCAGCACGATATCCGCATAGGCCGCGGTATCGGAAATAAAATGCTCGGCAGACACCATGAACAGGTCTTCCCGTTCCAGTCCCTTGATGATCTTGTCGCCTTCAGGCGCCTGGGTGACCGGGTTGGAGTTCCAGCACATCAGCGACATGATGGGCGGGTCCAGTTCCATCTCGCCGGTCAGCG
Source organism: Gammaproteobacteria bacterium (assembly GCA_028819495.1). GTDB lineage: Bacteria > Pseudomonadota > Gammaproteobacteria > Eutrophobiales > Eutrophobiaceae > JAAXHV01. The sequence goes on from JAPPLI010000205.1 coordinate 5,025, forward strand.
CCCGGCCGATCTGCAGGTTATTGATGACCCGCGTGCCTTCCGGAATAAGCTGAGGCTGCGATATCACGTCCAGTTTGTAGGGATGTTCCCAGAACGTCATCTGGTAAATACCGCCTCCCACTTCGCGCCAGGCGCCGGTCAGCGACGGCAGGCAACTGATGGCGCGTATGGCCTGGCCGCCGCCCCAGTTTCTCTCCACGGCAACGCCGATGCGAATGGCGGCCGGGTTGTTGGCCGCATATTCCCGCGCCAGGGTGCGGATATCATCGGCAGGGATACCGGTAATCTCAGCAGCCCACTCAGGGGTGCGCGTGCCGGCACGCTCCGCCAGTTCCTTGAAGCCGACGGTATAGTTGTCCACGTAATCCTGGTCAACCAGGTTCTCTTCTATAATGGTATGGATCATCGCCATGGCCAGCGCGCCGTCGGTGCCGGGACGAATAGTGACATGCCAGTCGGCCTGCCGCGCGGTGCGCGAGCGGTACGGGTCAATCACAATCAGTTTGGCGCCTCTGTCTTTGGCATCCTTGACAAAATGCCAGGCGTGCAGGTTGGTGCTGACGCTGTTGCAACCCCATAGAATAATGTACTTGGAATGGGCGAAACTTTCCGGGTCAACGCCGCTGGTGGGACCGTTGGTCAATACCCAGGCCGTTGCCGACCCCTCGCCGCAGAAGGTGCGCTCACACACCGTGGCGCCCAGCCGGTTGAAAAAGGCGTCTCCGCCATTCAAACCATGTATCAGCCCCTGGTGCCCCAGGTAGCTGTAGGGAGCGATGGCCTGGGTGCCATACTCATCGATGATGTCTTTCCAGCGGCTGATCACTTCGTTGAGCGCCTCATCCCAGGAGATGCGCTCGAATTGTTTGCTGCCCTTCGGCCCTGTCCGGCGCAGCGGATGGAGCACGCGATCAGGATGGTAATGGCGTTTCTCGTAATCATCGAGTTTTACGCACAAGCCACCCCGCGTCATGGGATGTTCCGGGTTTCCGTGAACACCGGTGAGTTTGCCGTCCTCCACTTCAAACACCATGGAGCAGGTATCGGGACAATCATGCGGGCAACCGCCGTAATAGGTTTCTTTAAGTTGTGCAGCCATCGAAAATCTCCCCCTTCGATATGGTTGGGTTATGTTAAATTCAAAAAACGTGTCCTCAATTAACAAGTATAGTATACCTTCATCCATTTTATGGAAAATTTTGCATTTGATTTTGTCCGGTTTTTGTGAATATTCTAGAAACAACCCGAAACCGGAAACCTGAGCCTCTATGAAACGCATAATCATCGGCATGTCCGGCGCCAGCGGCCTGCCTTACGGCGTCCGCCTGGTCGAAGTCCTGGCGGAAATGCCGGATATCGAAATCCACCTGGTGATGACCAACGCGGCCAAGCTCAATATCGGGATCGAAACGGATCACACCGTTGCCGACATAGAGGCGCTGGCGGACGTGACGCACAACATCAGGGACATTGCGGCCAACATCTCCAGCGGTTCCTTCAGGACCGACGGCATGATAGTCGCCCCCTGTTCCATGCGCACTCTCTCCGCAATCACCCACTCCTATGCCGAGAACCTGCTGGTGCGGGCCGCCGACGTGGTGCTCAAGGAGCGCCGGCGCCTGGTGATCATGCCCCGCGAGACCCCGCTGCACACGGGACACTGCAAACTGTTTTACGACGTATCGCTGCTCGGGGCAATTATCGCCCCACCCATCCCTGCGTTCTACAATCGGCCGCAAAGTATCGATGATATAATCAACGCCAGTGTCGGCCGGGTATTGGACCTGTTCGATATCGATCCCGGCATCGTAAAGCGCTGGACCGGCGCGGGTAAACAATCTGCTGAATAATACGGAGCAAACAATAAATCGCATACGGCCGGCTGGGACATTCCTGCAGCTGTTAATTCTGCTGCTGCCCTTTCTGGCGGTGGCCGGATGCGGCGGCGACAGCCGGGTTGAACAGTCGAACGGCGATGAATCCCGCCCGAATATCCTGCTGATTGTCGCGGACGACCTGGGTTACACCGACCTGGGAGTATACGGCAGCGAAATAAACACCCCGATCCTGGATGAACTGGCCCGTTCCGGGACCATGTTCACCCGTTTTCACAGCGCATCCGTGTGTTCGCCCACCCGCGCGATGCTGTTGTCCGGCACGGATCACCACCTGGCCGGCCTGGGCAACATGTACGAGGCCATGGCGCCCAACCAGGCGGGGGAACCGGGCTATGAGGGCTACCTGAACGACCGGGTGGTGTCCCTGGCGACCCTGTTGCGGGATGCCGGCTACCATACCTACATGACGGGCAAATGGCACCTGGGCCGGGAACGGGAAAACAGTCCCGCAGCCCGCGGGTTCGATAAATCGTTCGTGCTGACCCACGGCGGCGGCGGACACTTCGACGACCTGGGCCTGGGTATGGAAGACCGGGTTGCGGAATATCGCCGGGACGGCGAGACCACTGCATTGCCTGATGATTTTTATTCGACGGAATTCTATACCAGCGAACTCATGCGCTATATCGACGCCGGGAAGGACGATGACAAACCGTTTTTTGCCTACCTCGCCTATAGCGCCCCCCACTGGCCCCTGCAGGCCCCGGACTCATCCATCGCCAGGCAAACAGGCAACTACGACGAGGGGTATGACGTTATCCATGAACGCCGGCTCAATCGATTGACGGCCGCGGGTTTGCTCAGGGACGGGGTGGAGATTGCCCCCCGCCTTCCGGGTGAACCGGCCTGGAACGAACTCGATGAAGAACAGAAGAGGATCGAGGCGCGCATCATGGAGATCTACGCCGCCATGGTCGAGGACATGGATATTCACATCGGCCGCTTGTTCGACTTCCTGGAGCAATCCGGAAAACTTGAGAACACCTTTGTCTTTTTCATGTCGGACAACGGCGCCGAGTCTGCGCCCTTGGACAAGTGGCCCGTATTCGGCGACTGGATGGACATCTGCTGCGACAACAGTTATGAAAACCTGGGCAAAGCGGATTCCTACGTGTTCTACGGACAGAACTGGGGCCGGGTGAGCATCGGCCCGTTCCGGGCCTATAAGGCCTACACTGCCCAGGGAGGCATACAGGTGCCGGCAATTGCGAGTTATCCCGGTCACATAAAACGGGGCGCAATCAATCATGAATTCGTTTCCGTCCTCGACGTAATGCCCACACTGCTGGAACTGGCAGGGGCGCCTCACCCCGGGACAAGCTACCAGGGCAGATCCGTATATCCCCTGGAAGGCAAGTCCATGCTGGCGATGCTGACCGGGAAGGCAAACAGGGTGCATGCACAGGATGACCTGATGGCGTGGGAAACATTTGATCGCCGGGCGGTCATCCAGGGTGACTGGAAATTACTGCTGTTGGAACCGCCGTGGGGAACCGGCGAATGGCAACTCTATAACCTGGAGACTGACCCTGCTGAGCAGACCGATTTAGCCGCGCAATACCCCGAACTGGTCGAACAGATGGGCGCATATTGGGAGCGATACCGGACCCGGGTCGGGATCGTGCCGATGCAGGGTGGGACAAAGTTTTAAGCTTCCTTGATCCGGCTATTACGCCGAGGACTGACACCTGTTCCTCATTCCCGCAACGCTTGTCCTCGTAGGGAGTTGATTGGGGAGCGAGAAGCCAGAGTGCATATTCCAGCGAACGTGAACACCTGTTGGCAACGCAAAAAATAACTTGACACGCGCCGGGCCGCGCTGTAGAGTGCGCCCCGTCCTGTGCTGTGCTCGGCAGGCAGGAACCAATAATAATCAACATCGGAGTCGTCTCTCATGCGTGATTCCCCCCTGCCCGCGCCGGCCTATCGCCGGTCGTTGCCGGAGTCTGTCTGCGCCCTGCCCGGCAGGGCGTTATGGTCGGCACTGCTGGCCCTGTGCCTGCTGGCCGGTCTGCCCCTGCCAGCCGGGGCGCAGGCCCAGACCCCGACCCTGGCGGTGAGTCCCGCCACCAGCACGGACGGGGCGTACACGGTGAGCTGGAGCAAGCCGGCCACCTCATCCGTGAAGACACGCCTGCACGAGCAGGTGGGCAGCGCGGCCTGGTCGGTCGTCGGCACCTATGCCTCCACGGTCACCGCCAAGTCCTTCGCCGGCAAGGCGGCGGGCACCTACCGTTACCAGACCGAGCAGTGTGTCACCGTCTTCAGTTCCACCTCCTGCTGGGAGGCGGCCGGCCCGGTGAGCGTGACGGTGAAGGCGAGGACACCCTCAAATCCCCCGGACGCCCCGGCCAAGCCGACGGTCACCGCGGGCAACACCTACCTGTCCGTGACCTGGAGCGCGCCGGACGACAACGGCTCGGCGATTACCCGCTACGGCATGCACTACAAGGCGAGCGGCGCCACGGCCTGGACGACCCACCCGCTGGCGACTGCCGGCACGGCCACGCGCACGGCCATTACGGGGTTGACGAACGGCACCACGTACCTGCTGCAGGTGCGGGCGCACAATGCGGCCGGCAGCTCCGCGTTCAGCGCCACGGCCCGGGGCACGCCGGTGGCGACCGGGACCCTGACGGTCTCGCCCACGACCAGCACGGACGGGGCGTACACGGTGAGCTGGAGCAAGCCGGCCACCTCATCCGTGAAGACACGCCTGCACGAGCAGGCGGGCAGCGCGGCCTGGTCGGTCGTCGGCACCTATGCCTCGACGGTCACCGCCAAGTCCTTCACCGGCAAGGCGCCGGGCACCTACCGTTACAAGACCGAGCAGTGTGTCACCGTCTTCAGTTCCACCTCCTGCTGGGCGGCGGCGGGGCCGGTGAGCGTGACGGTGGGCACGCCGCCCAAGCCGACGGCCACCCTCAGCTGGAGTCCTGCCTCGGTGGCCTACGGCGCGTCCTCGACCTTAAGCTGGTCCTCCACCCATGCCACGGCCTGTTACCTGAACGGGGTCAAGCGCAGCACGAGCGGCAACTGGCTGGCCAAGGACCGCACGGTGACACGCACGGACAGCCTGTACTGTACCGGGGCGGGCGGGACGTCCACCACGGTGAGCGCCACCCTGACGGTGGGGTCACCGCCGGACACGCTGCCGGATGCCCCGGCCAAACCCACCTTGACCGGGGGCGTCCTGGAGTTCACCGCGGACTGGACGGCCCCGGCTGACAACGGCAGCGCCATTACCGGGTACGGCATCCGCTACCGCCGCGGCACGGGCAACTGGCAGGACGAGGAGCCTGCCGGCACGGCCACCCGCGCCACGGTCACGGTGTCGGCGGCAGGCACGTACACGGTGCACGTCCGGGCGAAGAACGGTGGGGGCTGGTCCGGGTTCAGTCCCGGGGCCACGGTGGTGGTCAAACCCAGGTCCACGCCCCCGCCGGCCACGCCGGCCGCGCCCACCGGCCCGGCCCGGAGCACGGGCACGCACACCGTCACCTGGA
>JAPPLI010000098.1 GCA_028819495.1 Gammaproteobacteria bacterium
AATTCCGCAGCATTAATGCTGCGGCCTCATTGAAGCTAGACGTTCTTGTGGAATTGCGTCTGGTTGATGCTTCAATTCCGCAGCATTAATGCTGCGGCCTCATTGAAGCTGTGCAGCGGTGGAAGTCGTTGCTGTAGTGTCCGTTAATTCCGCAGCATTAATGCTGCGGCCTCATTGAAGCGAGTGGCCGGACGTGGATGGCAACAGGCACGTGGTGCAATTCCGCAGCATTAATGCTGCGGCCTCATTGAAGCCGGGAGTACACCATGCGCGACATCGCGCTCTACTGCGAAATTCCGCAGCATTAATGCTGCGGCCTCATTGAAGCGAGGATGACGTCCATCATTTCTCCCACCGAGCCGGGTAATTCCGCAGCATTAATGCTGCGGCCTCATTGAAGCGTGGGAGATAACGTGGTTGATGACGGTTACATCGTACTGTACAGTTGTACAGTCGTACAGTAATTGATCCCTGCCTGTCATCGTTTATAATGTTTTGCACGGAATATGTAATACAACAAAGGAGGTGCTTATGCACAAACTGACGGATGTTACCGGCATCATTGTAAGTATATTCGGTGTCGGCGCATTATTGGCGGGATTGATATTGACGGGACAACATGGAATAAAGGGCGAAGTAACCGGAATAAAAGGTGAAATAAATGGGATGAAGGTCGATATAGCGGATCTGCAGCAACGGGCGGCGCGCATTGAGGGACAATTATCGTCTATAACAGACCTGCAGCAACGAACCGCGCGCATCGAAGGACAATTATCATTGCTGCTCGAAGCCTGGAATATCGACCAACCCGATTCTCCCACTGTTGCAGGGAAGTAGCCGCTCTCTACCGCGCCGGCTCCGACCGGGGACAGTGTTCAATTCTGCCCCCTTCAACGCGGTTCAGAAATTATAACTCAGGTTCAACTCGATAAAGCTGTCATTACGCGTGGAATAGTGGATATCCTCCCTGTCGATGCCGAGCAGGACAATCGTTTCCAGGTGCAACGACCAACTATCGGAGAGACGCCGGTCCAATCCGAAGGCCAGCGAGTGGGAGGACCGTCCCAGGTCCCCGATAAAACTGGCGACAATCTCGGTGCTCCGGACATCATTGAACGCCAGGCGTGCGGCCGCAAAGAGTTCGTTTTCGAATGTGCCCGGTGAACGGCTCGGCGGCGCATCCCGGTCCCGGTCATCATAGTGCCATTCAGTGAACAGGGTGATGTCCGCCACCGAATCGAATATGGAATAGAGCGTGCGCTCGACACCGATTACGGTCGCTACGTAATCCTCTTCCCTGCCACGCAGGTCCAGCGACCCGGCGCGTTGGATCGCTTCCAGCTTGAACAGCCAGTCGCCGAGGATCAACTGGGCGTCCAGACCGAACTGGCGGATCTGGGTGTAGTATTGAACCAGGTTCAATTCGCCCCGAGGCGTTATCTCCAGTTGCGCGGCAGTCTCCCGGTTGGTGCCGTCGAACACGCTCAAGCCCAGGTCCAGCGGGCCGAAACTGTTGCTGTAGCGCACCGCGTAGTCAAGGTGCCACTCCTCGGCTGCGCTTTCGTAGCGGATGTTGTCATCGTCTATTACCAGCGGCAGGCGCAGGCGGCCGCGCCGGCCGGTAAAGGTCCGGGCGCGGTGATAGGGCAAACCGAACAGTTCCAGCACGCCCCAGTCACCGGACAGGGTGGCATGAGCCATGGGTTGCCCCAGCTTGGCCGTTCCATCGGGATGTTCGACGAAATCCACCTGGTTGATGACATCGACCAGGCGCTGCGATTCGACCACGCCCCAGAATACCTGGTCCACCCCAAGACGCAATTCCCACTCGTTATCGCCCATGGCGCCGAACATCAGCAGGTAGGCTTCACGCAGGTCCGCGTGGGTACGCCGCGGGTCTGCCGCATCGTAACGAAAGAACGGCGCCAGGGTGAAACTCCGGCCCTTGACGTCCTCGATGTAGAACTCCGGTTCCAGGACAAAGCCGCTCGCGTGATCGCGCTGACCGGGATGCAGGGCAGACTCGGGATACCAGCGGCCTTCGATGCCTATGCTGCCGGAAAAATCGTAATGGGCAATCTCAATCCCCGCGCTTGTCCCTGGTATGACACTCAGCAGCCACAGCCAGACAACTACGAAGACCGCACGGGGCATTAACGCACTCGCTTCAATCCGGTCTGCGTGAAATCACGAGCATTCAAATCGGTGCGGAACTGGTAGTCACTCCAGTTCAGGTCGGTACTCTTGCCGGTGAGATGGTTGATCATGGTCATTTCACCGGCATACCAGTAACTGTCCAGGTACTGCGCGTAGCCGTCCATGGTAAGCGTTTTCAGGTGCGCGTCCTTGCGGTCGTAATACTCGACTTTCCAGGTGCGCAACTCGTCCCGGTCCTGCCACACCACCTGGCGGCTGTAGCCGGACTTCCTGTCCGTGGGCACGCGCTCGATGACCGTGCAGGTCAACTCGCCGCATGCTTCATCACGCAGGTAGCGGTAGGTATATTTCTCCAGTTCCTGGGCGCCCATGTCTTCATAGGAGAACTCACTGCCCATGAAAGAGCCGGAACGGTTGGCCGAACTGATGCGCTTTACCCGTTTCAACGCCGGCAGGTACAGCCACTGGTCATCCGCTTCCACCTTGTGAGCATGGATGAGAAAAGCGGTACCCTCAACGTCGCGCGGTTCATCGAACACAAACAGGCTCTTGTCGCCGTCGCCCTCCACCTCCAGCACCTTGACCCTGAGCGAGCGCGTGCTTTCCTGTCCCTGCTTGTTGCGCAGGACCATGGTCTGGCGCGCCGTGAAATTGCCGTACCCCTGCGCCCGTGCGTCGGTTGCGCGGGCAATATTCAATCCGATTTCTTCGGGAGTGGGGTTTTCCGCCGGAGCGCGCAGCGGCAGGCTCAAACACAGCAGTAAAGACAGGCAGGCCGCATACAATACGATCTTCGACTGGATAGAGTACTTAATGACCATAAGTTTCTCCTGTGGGTACAATATCAGAAGTTTCCTTTAAATTCCGGGGTCGATAGATGGGGTCAGAGTAAAAATTCTTCGAATTTCTTACTCTGACCCCGGAGTTTGTGATTTTACTCTGACCCCACCTATCATAATTTCTTCCTGTCGATAGCCATCAACAGTGGCGGCAGCAACAGAAAATCGGCGAGCAGCGCAAAGCTGATCGTGCCCGTCACCATGAGGCCAAGCGACCAGCTTACCTCGAATCCCGATAACGCGAATACCAGGAAACCCGCGACCAGGACCAGGGTCGTGGTCCATAGCGCCTGACCTACGGTGCGGAAAGTGTAGAGCACGGCTTCCGGCGCAGGGTGGCCCGCGCGGCGGGCTTTCAGGTACTTGCTCAGGAAATGAGTCGTATCGTCCACGATGATACCGAACGCAATCGCGGTCATGACGGAACCTGCAAGTCCTACCTGGCCGACCAGGTAGCCCCACAAACCGAAGCTCAACGCGGCGGGCAGGAAATTGGGCACAAGGCTGACCAGACCCAGGCGCACGCTTTTGAACACCCAGACAAAAATGAACGATATCAGGGCCATGGCGATAATCGTGGCGCGCAACATGCTGTTGATGTTGCGCTGGGACAGGTGCGCAAAGGTGATGCTGACGCCCGTTGCCGGAGTCGCGAGATCGGGCGCATTGGCAAGCAGCCAGTCGTGCGCGCGTGCATCCAGTTCGCGCAATTGCTGGGACGATGTATGGCCGCTGACCACAACCGTCATCCGGGTGGCGGACTTTGCAACGTCGATACGATTGTTAAGGTCACTGCCGAACGGCAGGGAAAACTCGTAAAGCAACAGGTATTGCGCGGCGAGTTCGGCGCTGTCAGGCAGCCGGTAAAAAGCCGGGTCGTCAGCGTGCATATTCTTGTTCAGCCGTTTCATGATATCCGGGAAGGCCTGGACGTGAAAGACCTCGGTTTGTGCGCGGAACCATTCGGCGAAGTTTTCCACTGCGCGCATATAGTCAGGATCAGTGATACCGCCCTCGCTGCCGCTTTCAAGGGAGTATTCCAGTGTTTCCATGCCGGTCAGGTTTTCGAGCACGAAGTCCGTATCGCTCCTGAACCGGTACCGGTCATCGAAATACTGCGTCCAGTTGTCGGTCAGCTCGTTGCGCGGGATACCCGAGATCAGGACAACGGTCAGCAGGGAGAAGAAGAACAGCAGGAAGGTGCGGCGCGCAATGACAAACGCGCCGAAGCGGTCGAAGAAACCGGGCTGATCGGGCCGGACCGGACGGGCGCGCAGCGGCAGCACCGAAAGTAACGCCGGCAGAAGAATCATGGAATAGATGAACGCGCACAGCACACCGAACGCCACGAGGTTGCCCAGGACATGGAACGGCGGCGAATCCGAGGAATTCAGGGTCAGGAACCCGCCCGCGGTCGTGACCGACGTGAGAAATACCGGCCAGGCGTTACTGCGCAATGATTCGACAATCGCCTCATTTTTCTCCAGGCCGCGACTCACCCCCGCCAGCGCGGCGGTGACGATATGGATGGAATCGGCAACGGCAATGGTCATGATGATGAGCGGCACCCCGGCATTGACGGGGTTGAACACCGTGCCAATCCAGCCGGCAAAGCCCATCGTCGTATTGACGGTGAACATAACCACGAGAATGGTGACCAGGGTGCCGATTGCGGAACGCAGCAGCACGGCGGTTGCAACCAGGATGATAAGGAACACTATCGGAGTCAGTTTCTCCATATCGTCCCTGGTAGCGTCCGCGAAAGCGCGGTTCAGGACAACGTCGCCGGTGAGATAACAGGCGATATCCGGATGGGCCGTACACGCCTCATCCAGCAGTGTGTTGAGATAATCGGTTATCTCGATCACTGCGGCGTCGGGGTTTTCCGGCAAGGAGAAGGTAATCGCCATACCGGCCACACGGCCGTCACGGGCGACCAGTCGTCCGGCAATTTCGGTTGCATTCAGCGCAATTTCTTCGACCCTCTGCAGGTCGGCATCGCTCAGGGACTGCGCATCGTCGACAAGAGGCTCCACTACGAGGTCGTCGCCGAACGCCTCGCTATGGTTGTAATTGGTCAATGAATCGACCCGGGTGGAATAAGGCGCGCGCCACGCGGCTTCGGTCAACTCCTCGACCGCGCCCAGGGTCTCCCGGGTGAACACCGAGCCTTCCAGGGGGGCAATGGCGATCAACGCCGTATTGGTTTCGGTGTAAGTGTCCTCCAGGGCATCGAAAGCGGCCAGTTGCGGGTTGCCCTCGTCAAACAGGCTGCGGTAGTCGTTGGTAACGCCGACGAAACGCACTCCCCCGGTCACGGCCAGCATAATCAGCGTTGCAAGCGCAATGACCACCCAGCGGCGGCGCAGGATGATGTCGATGCAGCGGTCCGGCAGCAACGGTATCTTCATATCAGCCATCATGTACTAATTCGGGGACAGACTTTAAGTCTGTCCCCAGCCGTCGTCATCACCATTTTTTCGATAATTCCGAGTGGGCGCTATCCGGAAGTTTGTAGCTGATACCCTGCTTTTCATAATTGGAAATCTGCGTCATCAACTCAAAGGCATCCGCTACGTTACCTTTGAACAGCCTGTTATAAAGCGCTTTTACCCTCTGCTCCAGGGCAAAGAAGAACAAGGCGCCCCAGGTAAACAGTCTGGGATATTGCAGTGTATCCGCCAGTTCGTCGCCGATCAGGGCGCGTGACAAACGGTAAACCTTGCGCACCAGCTTATCGGAATCCGGGCCTTCCATATTCACCAGTGTCGGCGCCGCGTTAATCAGGGTATTCGCCATGGCGATCGACTCCATGGGCGGCGGTGGCTCGCACATTATACCGATTTCGAACAGGTGATTTGCCTCCTCTTCGGTGGGGAAAACCAGCACGTCGGGTATGCCCATCAGGTAGCCTTGATAACGCCAGATATGCATAAAGCCTTCCCGCTCTTCAGCGCTGATCCTCAGCAACAGCAAACGCCGGATATAGTGCAACACCCGCGCGGAGAATACCGTATTGGCCAGGGCCATATGCGCGGCGCTGATGGGGATTCCCCAGGCGTCGCTGTCCCAGTCAGGCTGGGCGGCTATCAGGCGCCGGATTTGCGCGTGCACCAGGCGCAGGCGCACCGTCAGCTTCCAGCCCTCTCCCTGCCGTTCGAGACCGCCGGGCAGGAACAGTTCCACCTGGTGCCGGTTGTTCTGCTTCAGTCTGCGCACTCCCTGGTTTCCGTCGAACAGGCGCCCCGTATACAGGAACGATTTGGCGATGCCGCTGCTGAACCCTTCAATGAGGCCGGCGCCGACCAGCGACGCGGTAAACACATAGGGGAAACGGTAAAAGAGCTCTGAACCGGGCAAGGTTGCTGCAGGGTCGAACCAGTCAGGCGGCGTGTCCAGCCGCTCGAAAAACGTCCTGAGCGACTCCGGCGCGTCGCGCATTACGGTCTCGTTCTGCTCCATCGCGGCCTTGATAAATTCAGTCGAGTCTTCCTGGCTCAAGGAGGCCATATCGTCAACTACCGGATCTGCGTCTGGGTCTCCAATATTCAAGTGTTGAACGTAAAGGTTTGCCAGGTCAGGATCAACGCGCCTGGCTTTTTCATAACCTTCAGTATAATCGGAAGGTATTTGCATGTATGCGTGTGTCGGGGTTCCGGGCACGCGTCGGCAATAAATCAGGCCTGCCCGCTCTTCACCGCGTCTGCATAAAGTTCACGCGGCAATGAAAACACCACGCTTTCCTGTATCCCCGGCGCTTCCGTCACATTGTCAATGCCCCAGTGCTTCAACTTTTCAACAACCTCTTCGACCAGGACTTCCGGCGCGGAGGCGCCCGCGGTCACGCCGATATTGCTCTTGCCTTCCAGCCATTCCCGCCGGATTTCCGTAACGTTATCTATCAGGTAGGCAGGCACGCCTTTCTTCTGGGATATCTCCATCAGGCGGGTGGAATTTGAGCTGTTCTGCGAACCCACGACCAGGATTAAATCACACTCGCCGGTCAGTTTCTTGACCGCGTCCTGGCGATTCTGCGTGGCATAACAGATATCCTCTTTTTTGGGCCCGACGATCTTCGGAAAGCGCAAACGCAAGGCATCTATGACTTCAGAGGTATCGTCCACGGACAAGGTGGTCTGCGTCACGAACGCAAGAAAATCCGGGTTTTTTACTTCCATTTTTTCAACGTCCTCAACCGATTCCACCAGGTACATGGCGCCGCCGTTCCGGGGGCGGTATTGACCCAGGGTGCCTTCCACTTCGGGATGCCCGGCATGGCCGATGAGGATACATTCCCTGCCCTCATCCTGGTAGCGGCCCACTTCCATGTGTACTTTCGTTACCAGCGGGCAGATAGCGTCAAAGACCCGCAAATTCCTGCGCACGGCCTCTTCCCGCACTGCCTTGGAAACCCCGTGGGCGCTGAAGATGACCACTGAATCATCCGGGACCTCGTCCAGTTCATTGACGAATACCGCGCCCTTGTCCCGCAGGGTATCGACCACGTATTTGTTGTGCACCACTTCATGGCGCACATAGACCGGCGTGCCGAATAACTTCAGCGCGCGTTCTACAATCTCAATCGCCCGATCTACGCCGGCGCAGAAGCCCCGGGGATTGGCAAGGGTAATCCGCATCAGACACCTGTGAGTAATGTAACTGCCGCATATTATACACTTTCTCAATTCCGGAAGGGAAATAAAAGTAGAATACCGGGGGCACGGCGGTTCCCGCCAACCTCGGCCGGATGGGCGGGGACAGAGTCAATTCTGTCCCCACAATTTACACAGCAGATTCCGGGGAGAAAATTGCTCTGAAGTCGAATTTGTCACTACAACATGCGCATAACCGCCTGGTTGACAGGTGCGGGCTGGCGTGCCTGTCGGGCTATGCCCTGCTTGCATGGTATTCACGGGGAACCGCGCTGGCGCCGGAATTGGCGGGATTTTTCCTGTTGCTGGCATGGGTGTCGCTGCCCCTGCTGTTACTGTTTGCCGGTTTCCGCCACCAACCCGGAGCGCTGCCGACCGGACGCCTGGTCCTGTGGGCGGCCCTGTTCCGGTGTTGCGGACTGTTCGGCGTCCCCTTGTTCGAGGACGACTGGTTTCGCTACCTGTGGGACGGCTACCGCTTTGCCGAGACCGGCACGCCTTATGGCTGGGCGCCGGCGGATTCCTTCAGCGACCCCGGGGTGCCAACGGAATTCCAGCGTATCCTCGACCAGGTCAACTATCCCGATTTGCCGACGATCTATGGGCCGGTCAGCCAGTATGCTTTCCTGTTGAGCTATTATCTCAAGGCCGCCAGCCTGGTTCCATTGCAAGTGATCTTCATCTGCTTTGACCTGTTGCTCATCCGCCTGTTGCTCAGCGCCGCGCCGGCCGGGTACGTGTTGTTGTACGCCTGGTGCCCCCTGGTCATCAAGGAAATCGCGTTTACCGCCCACCCGGACGGCATGGGCGCCTGCCTGTTGATTGCCGCCGTGCTGTTGCGCCGCCACGAGCGCTGCCACAGCGCCGCGGCCTGCCTGGGACTGGCCGCCGGCGCCAAGCTGCTGGCCCTGCTGGCGGCGCCGTTTATTCTTGCCCGCGCCGGCCTGCGCGCCAGCCTGGTTTTCTGCGCCACCCTGGCACTGTTGTACCTGCCGTTCCTGCTGCAAGGCGGCTCGGATGCGGCGTCCCTGCTGGTGTTTGCGCGTGCCTGGGAATTCAACTCCGCCCTGTATGGCGTACTCGCGGGCTGGTTTGCGCCCGACGACGCCAGGTTGTTGCTGGGGCTGACACTGTTGGCGCCGGGTTGGGTTTACTGGCGGCATTACCGCCGGAAGACCCCGGGGGCGATACCCAGGGGTGACTGGATTTACGGATTGTTCCTGTTTTGCGCGCCGGTCATCAACCCCTGGTACAGTCTCTGGCTGCTGCCGTTTGCGGCCATTTATCCCAGCTTCTGGGCCTGGACTGCTTCCTGGGCCTTGTTGCTTGCCTACATTACCAACCTCAACCTGGGCAATCTTGAGTTGGACCTGTTCGCCCACCCTGCCTGGGTACGTCCACTGGAATTCGGCCTGGTACTCCTGGCGTTATGTGTGGACTACCGGCGAAGTTCGAGGTTCAAGAACTGACGTTACATGCCGATTTCAGCGCAGCGCTTTTTTAGTGACCGGCTGGGACAAGGTGCGCTACAGTGCCGCCGTATGTTGGCAACAGGCTGGGGCCGGAAACAAACATGTCCCCGGAAAGCGTTTGATACCTCCGGGCCATATTGGTATTATTACCGGGCAACCTCCGGTTACGCTGGAGCTTGCCTGAATATGCATCTGTAATATAATAATAACTGACAGGGAGACCGACACATGTCAAACCTACACCTCTTTCTTTCCCTCGCGGGCTTCATGACCGCCATTTTCGCCTGGTTCCGGTTCGATATCAATAAACGCTTCGACGAGCAGAACGCCTCGATAAACAAGCGCATTGACGACCTGAACGTGTCGGTGAACCAGCGCTTCGACGACGTGAACAACCGCATCGATGAGCAGAATGCGATGATCACCAGCCGCATCGATGACCAGAACGAGATGATCACCAGCCGCATCAATGACCAGAACGAGATGATCAACCAGCGCTTCGGCGACGTGAACAAACGCATTGACGACCAGAACGCGATGATGAACCAGCGCTTCAGTGACGTGAACAAACGCATTGACGATCTCATCGCCTCACCCAAGCAGGCGGCCTGAGGCAACGAGACCGGGGATGATGGGGATGGCCTTGAAGTCCGTCCCCCGGAACAGGAATAGCCGTCATTCCCAGGCGGGAATCCGCGGGGACACTTGCTTCCGAACTCCTTCGCTTATCGCGTCATTCCCGCGCAGGCGGGACTCCACGCGGCGCATGACTTCCCCCCGGAACAGGAATAGCCGTCATTCCCGCGCAGGCGGGAATCCAGTGAACACACTGTCCTGAAAGGACACCTTATAATATGGCCCCCGCTCACACCCTGTGCAGGCCGGGGCCGGCATCCTGTTAACCCATTCGCCCCGTATGCTGTCTGCCTGAGTGCAGCAATTCCCGCTAACGCCCGGTGGGTGCCGGAATCCCGGTAAAAACGGGGG
>JAPPLI010000170.1 GCA_028819495.1 Gammaproteobacteria bacterium
GGAGTTTCGGGGTCAGAGTAAGAATTTCGTCAGAAATTTTACTCTGACCCCTGCATTTATTCCCGCTCCCGGCGCCGCTTTTCAACGTCGTCCAGCAGCCGGTCGCGCTCGCTGCCGACGGTATTCCCGCCGCGGTATTCCGTACCATCCTCCGTTACGATCAGTTTCCAGTCCATCTTGGGACCGCCGTCCCGGGCCGGGTTCCCGGTAATCTCGATCACGTCGCCGGGTTTCAGCGTATCACTGTCCCACCCTCTCCTGCGCAGGATCGCTGAAGCATTCCCTTCCGCGAACCAGTGCTGAATTTCCCCGTCTGCGGTGGTGACATCGAAATAGATACGGGCATGGGGATTGATCAGGCGGAACTTCGTCACCACGCCGGTAACGGTTATCAACCGGTCGACCAGGTAGTGTGATTCAGGGCTGTGATGGGAATATGCCGGCGAGTAACACAGCGCCGCCGCCAGCAATGCCGCAATCCATCGAATTTTCATCTACGGATCCTCTTGTTCGGTTTATCAGTATTCACCCGTGATCGCTTCACAGACGAATTCCTCGAGTTCCCAGTCGGGCTCAGGTAAAAAACTTCTCTGGTTCTCATAAGGTCTGCGGAAATTCACCGGGTCGATAATAGCCAGTTCCAGGTCCAGCCTGCCGTTATCTTCATGGTAGGTGTAGCGCTCGACAAAACGCGTGTCCGGGTCCGGCGCCAGCGCGCCGCGGCCCGGAACGCTGATCACGTTCGGAATAACATGGGTCGTCTCGACCACCAGCGTGTCGCCCTCGTAATAACCTGTCGAGTGGCCGAGCCGGGTGTGAGGGGCGTCAGGCGGAAGCGTCCGCCCATCCAGGTAGACCGTCCTGACCGCATTCCAGTATTCGTATCGGAACACGACGCTGTCATCGTATTGCTCTATCGCCATGGGCACGGGCGCCGTGATCTGGTGGCGCAGGCTGTCGCCTTCCGGGGTGCAATCCAGCGCGGCGCCCTGTGCCGGGTCGTATTGCGCCTGTTTTTCCAGGCCGGCGGGGGTGAGCAGGTCCTTGTTCCGCTCCTGCTCGTACTCCCGCATCTCGTAGAACAGTTCCTTCACAGTCCGGTCGTCATTTTCCGGGTCCTGCAACAGGGATTGCAGGTAATTGAAGCCCATAAGAGAGCAACCCGAGCGGGCACAGGCAAGGTCTTCGATGCGCCAGCGTTCGTCATCGGGTGTCAACAGCGCATTGGACCAGACGCCGGAAATATCTGGCCGCGCGTCTGGTCCGGCTGGCCCGGCATAAACGGCGGCGCAACAGGCAATGGCCAGCAGCAACCCGGTCATACTCTGAATAATGTTCATGACCCCGCAGTATAGATCAAAACTGGAATTATGGGGTCAGAGTAAAATTTCTGACGAAATTCTTACTCCGACCCCGGAATTTCCGCTACAGGCGGCGCATCATACCGCAGGCTGTCCGGGAAGGTTATAATCCGGGAACCATGAGCAGGAATGTCATCCTTGCGCTGGTCATTTCGGCCAGCGTCATCACCCTGATGTCCACGGACCTGTATGCGCCGAGCCTGGCCCATTTGCCGGAACTGCTGGGCACGAGCGCGGAGCTGGTCCAGCTCACCGTGAGCCTCAACCTGCTGGCCTACGGCCTGGCCACCCTGATCCACGGCCCGCTCTCGGAACGCTTCGGCAGGAGGCCGGTCCTGCTGTGGGGCATGGCCGGTTTTACGCTGGCAAGTTTCCTGTGCGCCATAGCCGCCGACATCGGCCAGTTGCTGTTTGCACGGGTGTTCCAGGGTATCGCGGCCGCGGTGGAGGGCGTCGTCGTGCTTGCCATCATTCGGGATTTATTTACCGAGAAGGAACAGGTTCGGGCCGTTGCCATCTATGGTGTCGCCACCGCGTTTGCGCCGGCGTTCGCGCCGCTGCTGGGCGGCTATATCCATGTATTGTTCGGCTGGAGAATGAATTTCCACCTGCTCACGGGACTGGCCCTGGCGGTCACCGCGCTGATAACCCTGTTCCTGAAGGAATCAGGCAAAAAGGATCATGACGCACTGGACCTGAAGGAAATATACGCCGATTATTTCGGCCTGCTCAGCAACAGGTCCTTCCTGCTTTACATCACCATCGGCGGGTGCAGCCTGGGCTGCATCTTTGTCTTCATTACGGCAGGCCCTTTCATCCTTATCAACAACCATGGCGTAGCGACCGAACATTTCGGTTACTACTACGCGGTGATCGTGATTGCCTATATTATCGGCAGCCTGCTGGCGGCGCGCATGAGCGGGCGCCACGGCGCCAGGGAGATACTGCGGGCGGGGGTCTGCTGCGCGGTAATAGGTTCCCTCCTGTTGCTGGCCATACTGGCTTCGGGTTGGGAGACGCCGGTCACCCTGACCCTTGCCGTAGCGGTTCTCCTGTTCGCGGAAGGGCCGATATTCGCCGTGGTGCCTACCCTGGCCATGAATACGACCGATAAAAGAACCGGGTCCGCGGCAGCCGTGATCATCTCCGCCGAAATGGCTATCGGTTCACTGGCGGCGCTGGCGGTAAGCTGGACCCATGACGGCACCTCCCTGCCCATGATACTGATCATGCTGGCGCTGGTCGTGATCGTCGTCCTGGCCTACCTGCGCAGTGGAAGATAGGGGGTCAGCTCGGCATCAGCCCCATGTCGAATTGCAGGTGGCTGAACGGTACCGGGATGTTGTACCGGGCAGCCAGACCGGCATCTTCGGATTCGGTGTAGTGGCCTATCAATGAACTCTTTGTGGCGAATACCGCATCCGAGTCCAGGTATTCGTCGCCATCGGAGAACACGTGGGTCGTCAAGGGTTCGTAGCCGTCCGCAGAGACGATGAAATGGATATGGGCCGGACGCATGCTGTGGCGGCTGGTGCCCCTCAGCAGTTCTCCGACCGGTCCGTCCGTCGGGATGGAATAGGAAAGCGGTTTTTCCGTGACAAACGCGTAATTGCCTCCCTCGTCCGTGGTGAAAACGCCGCGCATGTTGTTCTCCGGCATGGTCTGGTCCTGCACATCATAGGAACCGTTGGCCGCGGTCTGCCACACATCCAGCCTGGCGCCGGCTATCGGGTTGCCGTCCGGGTCCGTGACCTTGCCCTGCACCAGCGCGACCTGTTCGGCATATTGCTTCTTGATGATGCTGGCGCCGTTTTCATATTCCGGCGCGCCTGATACATAGAAAGGCCCCAGTACCGTGGACTCCGTCCCCTTGCCGGACTTGGGGTGGTTGATGGCGTCCACCAGCATGGAAACGCCCAGCACGTCCGAGAGCAGGATGAACTCCTGGCGCTTGTCGTCACACATCTGGCCCGTGGCGGTCAGGTACATGATGGCCTTGAACCATTCCTCTTCCGTCAACTCCACGTCCTTGACGAAGGCGTGCAGGTGTTTCAGCAGCGAGGTGATGATCTGCCTGAACCTGGGATCATTTGTCTTGGAGCCGTATTCCTCCAGGACAATTTCCGTTAAATTGTCGATTGTAAAATCACGCATGATTTCCCCCTTGTGTAGTATTCACATGGATGGACAGGATATACAGGATGTGGTCATGTCTTTCATCCAGTATATCCTGTTTATC
This sequence comes from Gammaproteobacteria bacterium, assembly GCA_028819495.1. Taxonomy (GTDB): domain Bacteria; phylum Pseudomonadota; class Gammaproteobacteria; order Eutrophobiales; family Eutrophobiaceae; genus JAAXHV01. The sequence continues at coordinate 3,601 of JAPPLI010000170.1, forward strand.
CTGTACATCCATGTTAATCTCAACGTCCCTTCGCGCGCAATGCCTGCACGGTGAAATCCGTCTCCTTGAACGGTTTTTCCGGCAATATCGCCTTGAACTGCAGGGTCGTGCAGTGCATGGCCTGGATATCGACCATGGAAACCGCATCGATGATGGGCACGCCCATGCCCCGGTTTGAGGGATGATGCGTGTCCGGGTGGGAGTAAGCGGCCATGGCGACTTTCCACAGGTTGCCGGGCCTGTCGAAGATGTGCCCGTAAACCGGCAGCATGGTCTGGGCGTCCAGGTAATAACGCCGCTTGGACAAGGGGTGCTGTTTCCAGTATGGCTCGGCCTCCAGGATATAGGCCTTGCGCACGTGCCAGGTGACGTTCGGAAAACAATCACCCTTGCCGTGGAAACCGATGAACCTGAAACCATCGAGTTGCTGGCCCACTTCTTCCAATACCTGCTCGTCGTGGTTAAAGAAAGGCAACAACACCCGGGTGACTCCCTTGTAAGTCCATTTCTGGTCCATGATGCGGCCGTTGTAACCCAGGAAGTCTTCGATCATGATGTCACTGCCCAGGAACGCGTCGGTGGTCTGCCCGGACGCCAGGCGCCGTACGCGCCGGTGGCCGGAAAGATACAGCCAGACCTGCTCCGGCTTGGTGTCGTCTTCCAGCCGCTGCACCAGCAGTTGCGTCCCGCGCAGGTCGGGCGGCGCCAGCACCTTCAGGTACAGGCCATGGTAGATCTCCGACGGATTCTTCGGCATCGACGGGACCGGTTCCTGCACATGCCGGTGCATGAACTTCAGCGAACTGGCATAGAAAGACAGCTCTCTCTCGATCTTGTCATGACGTATGTTCCTGTATTGCCAGTAAAAGCTCGCTACCTCGCCGCTGTCGTAAGAATAGGTATAGCGCAGGTTCCAGGCCAGCTTGTCCCCTGCCCGCGGATCATCGAGCTGCGGTTCCCGGGGGAACGGCCGCCCCGCCACGTAATTGTGAATAATCCCCGGGGCATCGCCGAGTTCGGTTTGATCCAGGTAGCGCCTCGTTGCCTCAATATAGGCGGGATGCGTGGACATGGAGATGGCATCACCTGTAGTGATGGTCAAAAACTCATCGCTGATCAGGTCCACGAGCTTCGGCGCGAGAATATGGCTGAACGACTCCACGTTGTCTTTCGTGATCACCGTGCCCGGCGCAGGGTTGAGCGCGGCAATCTCCTCATGGCCAAAGGCGAACGTCTCCTCGACCACGTCCGCCCTGATCACGGCGGAACCGGCCAGGAGGTAAAATAACAAAGCGCAGAACAGAGTCCGCGACCTCATGATTATCCGCAGATGACGCAGATGAACGCAGATAAAATAATTCATGTTTTTAGATTTTGTCTGTATCTTATACTGAGTCGGTAGCACGATAATCTGTATAGGCGCGAAATCAAAGAACAAACAAATAATCTGCGTTAATCTGCGTCATCTGCGGATAATTCAATCCGCGGATTTTTTCATAAAGAGGTTGACGTCATAAGGATTGACCAGGTCGCCCACGGTCCAGCCGTTGATGTCGTATTCGTCCATGCACTGCTGGGCAAAGTCCTTGAGTTGCTTATCCAGACCGGTGCCCTGGGCATTCCAGAGCGCCTCGATGCGGATGTTTTCATTATTGCCGGAATAGTTGCGCTCATACAGTTCATGGCGCCCTCCGAACTCCGTCCCGATGGCATCCCATAACAGGCGCATGGTCTTCACCCGGTCTTCCGCATCATGGCCGTAAGAACCGCGCAGGTATTTGTCCAGGTAGCCTTTCAATTCCGGCACGTTGAAATCCGTGGCGTGGGAATTCAGGTAGATCAGGCCGCTGGCGACCATGTTTTCTATCAACTCTTTCGCGCGGGGATAAGCCATCGTCATCAGCACCCGGTATACGTGTCCCGCATGGCCGTTCGGCACTTTCGCCCCCTTGAACTCGTCGGGCATACCGCACATGGCGTCTGACAAGGCCCAGAACAGGTGGCGCCAGACGATCATTTCACCGATAGCCACCTGCACGCCGCGAAAGTCCTTGGCGCCGGTGATCTCCAGGGCTTTCATGAACAACCCGGTGATAAAATCAAACTTCACCGCAAGCCTGGTGCAACCGTGAAAGGCGAAGGTATAGGCCCAGCCGGAGGTGCCCAGGAACGTGCTGGCCGCGTCCAGGTCCTGGTAGATGAAGATGTCTTCCCAGCGCATCAGGGCATTGTCGAGGACCAGTATGGCGTCATTCTCATCCAGGCGGCTGGATAACGGGTTGTCGAACGGACTCCCCATCACCTCCGCCGCGTAGGCATAGGAGGGCCGGCAAATCAGCTTCACCCCCGGCGTGTTCATACTCAACATGCCGGAAATGGCGAAGCGCTTGTCTTTTATGGGTATGGGTCCGTACTGCCCGAGGAAATTGTAATGTGTCAATGCCGACCCGGTAGCCACCACCTTGGCCCCTGAAACGATGATGCCCTCGTCCGTTTCCCCGACACAGTGCATATACACGTCCTCGATTTCTTCATGGGGTTTGTTGCGGTCCACCGGGGGATTGACCAGGGCATGATTGAGGAAAGGCACGCGCTCCTGGGCGTTCCTGTACCAGTTCAGGGCATTACCCGCGTAATCGCCGAAATACTCCGGGTTGAAGCCCAGGGTCAGCATCAGGCTGGCCTTGTAGTCGGGAGTACGCCCCATCCAGCCGTAGGTCAGGCGCGCCCATTGGGCGATGGCTTCGCGCTGGGCAATCACGTCTTCGCGTGTTCTCGCCACTTTAAAATAGGGGTGCGTGAATCCGCCATTGCCGGTGTCCGTATCAGTGCGCAGGTGCGGATACTCCTCCTCATTATGCAGCGCGTCATAAAGGCGGGCCATCATCCTGGCGGGGTTGCGAAAAGCAGGGTGTTCCGTCACATCCCTGACTCGCTCACCATAGATCCAGATTTCCCGGTCGTCCTTCAGGTCCTCGAGAAATTCCGCGCCGGTGTAAGGGCGGACCTCATTTTTCGGAACTTCTGCCGCAGGCGCTGCACTCATAGCAATTGCTCACCTCGAGAGATAAATCCGCAGATGACACAGATTACACGGATGATTCATTATTAACATGGATGCACAGGATACACAGGATTTTGTATTTTTGTGAGTCAAGAATCTTACCCTGTATATCCTGTACATCCTGTATATCCATGTTAATTAATAACCCGCGGATAAATCACCTCATCCGGGCCTTGTATTCTTCCGGGCTTTCCGCGGTTTTGTATTTTTGCACCGCTATCTTCCGGTGCAGGATGACCGGCTGTTCCGCCACCGGCGGGGATGCTATCTCTGCCGGATAACAGCCCATACTCTGTTTCGCGGGGTCCATGTTGGTGCGCTTGGAAAACTGGCGCCGGTTGGTCCGCTCGGCAGGTATGATGTTGCCTTCCGCATCGGAATCGAGGTCCCACCACCATTTCTTTACCGGGTTGATCAGGCCGTTGCCCACCACGTCGTCCAGCCTGGCGATCCACCCGCGGGTAAACGGCAGGTTCATGGCCGCCCACAGGAAGGGTCTTTCGGACAATACCCCTTCGATATTCCAGGGGCAGGTCTTCATGCAGCGGCCGCACAGGGCGCCTGCGGCGTTGGTGATACGGTAGCGGGCGCATTTCTCCACGTCCGGCTTCCACATTTCGTAGCCGTTGAACATGATCTTGTCGCCGTAGGGGATCGCCTGGCACGGGCACTCCCTGGCGCACTTGGTGCATTTCTCACAGAAGTCCTGCAGGCCGAAATCTATGGGCTTATCGGGCAACAACGGCAGATTGGTCGTGATGACGCCGGATTTGAAGCGCGGACCCACGTAGGGATTCAACACCAGTTCACCGATGCGGCTCAGTTCGCCCAGGCCCGCTTCCAGGATGATCGGGATATGCAGGACGTCCTGGTCCATCACGCTGTGGCCCCGGGCCGAATACCCCAGGGAACGGATATGGGCGCCGACAACGCCGCCGATGAGTTGGGCGCGCAGGTAGGCGCGCATGCTCTGCGCGCCGCTGATCCAGTCGTCCCCGCTGGCGCCCTCCATGGTCTCGTAACCCTGGTCCACCAGGATGGCGATCCCGTACTTGTGGTACGGTTTTATCTCCGAACCGTCCGTATCGTGGGAATACCAGGCATACTCGGGCAGCTCGCAGATACCCACCATGTCCGCGCCCATGTAATACAGGGCCGCTTTTACCGCCTCGGCGTTTCTCTTCGGGTCATCCGTCCCGGGCGCGATCTCATCCGCCTCCTTGCCGTACTGCAGCGGCACCATGGCGCCCAGGGGCGGTATCATGCCATGGCCGTAAGGCGACTTGGTGATCATGCGGAAATTGTGCAGTTCCTGCTGCGCCTTGTCACCCAGGTCGCCCAGGGCAGCGCGGATGAACATGTCGTGGCGTTTCGGAACACGCGGGACGTTCTGCTCGTCGATGAGAGTCGTGGTGGTATCCTGCGGCTTCAGTTTTTCCATGGGATAAGGACCCAGGCGAAACGGCCTGTTTTTGAACAGCCTGCCCTTGTAGCCAGGCCGCGCGCCGCCCAGTCCCAGCCACCAGCCCGGGCCATGGGACTTCAGGGACTCCATAAGCCCCCGTTCAGCCAACGGTTTGTCGGCGGCCACCTCCATGGTCGTCGAAACCACGGCCATGCCGAATTGATCCCCCAGGTAGGGGTTGGTGACGGCGCTGCCGCCGTTTTTGCCCGTCACCTCGCCCAGGCCGCTGCAAAGCAGCAGGTAATCAAGATCAAGGTCGCTGGCCGTCGCCGTGTGCAGTGTCGCTTCAAAGCCCAGGAAACGGATGTAGTTCACCATGACTGCCGCGGCTTCGGCGACCCTGACGGCTGCCCGCTGCGCCTGGGTGCCGGCCAGCCAGGTCTCGCTCTCAACACCGGGATCCGGTTCCCTGGTGTACTCGACCAGTAAAACCAGGGCATAGCCGTGGTTGAACTCCTTTTTTACGTCCTCCAGGGAACGCTGCCAGGCCTCCTGGCCCTCCCGGACGGTAGTCTCGGCCATGACATTGGTCGCCGAACCCGCCTGGTATTCCTTTTCCTGTGCCTGCGCCAGGGACTCGTTGATGACGGGTTGCGCCAGGATCGCCTGTTCGGGTACGGCGCAGGTCGCCGCCATGCTGACATCGAGGTTGTAACAACCGGCTTTCAGGTGATCGGCGCGTTCCACCGGGTCTGCCGGAATGGGCGCCTGTTTGGGCGCCGGGTCCCCCAGGCGCATGCGGTCGAACAGGTCCAGGTATTCGCGGAACGCGCCGGCCATGGAACCGGGGTTGTCCGGCATGGCGCCTTGTCGTTCCCGGAGTTTACCGGCGGGCGGATTTTCAGGTATTGATTCGGTGCGGGCCAGCCGTTCCAGGGGGAATGGGCCGAGGTGCATGGCACGGTTTTTGTGGGAGAAGAGTCTCATTTCAAGTAGTCAGTTTCGGACTTTCGGGATTTTTGGGGTCAGAGTAAAAATTCTGACGAATTTCTTACTCTGACCCCGGGTTTCATTCAGAATTTTTACTCTGACCCCATCTGTCAGGTCTTTTGCAAGCCAAGTTCGCGCAGGTGGTCGTGGACGAAATCAATGCGATCGTTGCCCCAGAATATCTGGTCGTCCATGACGAATGTCGGTACGCCGATGACGCCGGATTCCTGGGCCTCCTGCCAGTTGTCCTCCAGGATTTTCTGCCTGGCCGGATCATTCAGCGACGCGCTGAATTCGTCGGGGTCGAGGCCGCTCTGACGGGCGATGTCCACCAGTGTATCGGCCTGGCCGATATCCATGCCCTGCCCCCATTCGGTATCCATCACCCGGGTGACATATTCCCGCAGGCAGCCCTTTTCCTCGGCCAGCAGCGAACCGATACCTGCCGGGGTCGGATCGGTGGTAATGGGCGGAGGATTACAGGGGATATTCATGCGTTTTGCCCAGCGGGCCACGTCCTGCCGGGTAAGGGGAATCTTGACCTTAGCGCGCTCCGGCGCCGAGCGGCCGTTCCACCCGGCCAGGGGTTTCCAGACGAAATTAACATGGTAGTCATCCACCAGGCTGAACATGGTCTTGCTGGCGAGATAACAATAGGGACTGCGGAAATTGAAGAAAAACTTTAAATCAACTTTATTCACTGTCGGTCGAGTTGTGCTACGTCATGCCGGACTTGTTCCGGCATCCAGTGTTATACCGTGTCGCCCGGTGGGCGACTCTTTGTCTCACTGGATTCCGGCCTTCGCCGGAATGACGAATAGACAAAATCGGGGACAGGCTGATACATGCCTGCCCCCGGTACACTCTATATTACCTTCCGCTCTTGCGCAGGTTCTGCACCGTGAACATCTGCGGCGGGTTCA
>JAPPLI010000023.1 GCA_028819495.1 Gammaproteobacteria bacterium
CGCACCAGTTCAACTACATCCTGAACGGCGACCTGCAACTGCAGTGCTGGGCATCACCGGAACATAAAGCGGAACGGTTAAGACTGACAAAGGACTTCTACTTTGAAAAAGCCCCTATGTCCATCTCCGGCCTCGCCGGCGGCGTAGTCAGCGAAACGGGCTGCGTCTGGCTGCAGGTCACCTATGCCAAAGGCACATCGATACCCAACATACCCATTGAGGACGCGGTGTATATCTGATTATAGTAGTAAAGGGGAGCAGACTACCATTTGTCACTCCGACGAATGCCGAGAAAACGTGTTTTATCCTTCTTTTTTCTTTCACTTATTGGGGGCGTAACGTGGGGTGGGCTATGCCGCAACAGTTTACATCGTCAACACATCAATCCTTACCGTTCCCTACTGGTTGACAACAACAAATTTTATGCTTAATATTTTGCATTCTAATTGCAAAATATTAAGCATATGAGAAGCAAAAATACTTCTTACATTGATCGCTCCCTGGAACCTGTGTTACACCAGGCCGCCTCCGAGTTTCCTGCTGTGGTCCTGACCGGGCCGCGCCAGTCCGGCAAAACCACACTTTTGCAGCACCTCTTCGGGGAGGATTACCAATATATCTCCCTGGAACCACCGGATATCCGTCTGGCCGCTACTGATGACCCACGAGCCTTCCTGGAGATGTACCGCCCGCCGGTTATCTTCGATGAAGTGCAGTACGTTCCGAACCTGCTGCCGTATATCAAGGAGAAGATAGACGGTGACAGGCACAAGAGCGGCCAATACCTGCTCACTGGCTCACAGAATCTGCTGCTGGCGGAAAAGGTGACCGAGTCGCTGGCCGGGCGTGCTGCGATGTTGCGCCTTTGGCCCTTGTCCCGCCGTGAAATGGAGGGTAACCCGCAACTCGGTTTGCCTTGGGAGTCCGTGCGAAATACCTCCTCTGACGTATCAGACGCGTTCGGCAGTCTATGGCAGGCGTTGCTGAGAGGCGGCTATCCGGAGCCGGTGACACAGCCACGGCGAAATCTCCGGTTATGGCATGCCAGTTATATTCAGACCTACCTGGAACGTGACGTGCGGACAATCAGGCAGGTGGGCGACCTGACACAATACCAGAACTTTCTGCGGGTACTGGCGGCTCGCAGCGCGCAACTCCTGAACCTGAGTGACGTCGCCCGGGACCTGGGCGTTTCGGTCAATACCATCAAATCCTGGCTCTCCGTGCTCGAAGCGACCTATCAGGTTATCGTGCTTCGTCCCTACTTCGCCAACGTCGGCAAAAGGCTGGTCAAAACCGCCAAAGTATATTTCACGGACACCGGGACCCTCTGCCACCTGACCGGCCTGAAAGATCCCGACCATGCGGCTGCCGGACCCATGGGCGGCGCCATCCTGGAAACGGCAGTGCTCATGGAGATCATCAAGACGCTGACTCACCGCGGCACTGACCCGCAACTTTATTTCTGGAGAACCAGCGCGGGGACGGAGGTGGATTTTGTGGTGGCAGACGGCGTCAAACTGGTTCCTGTTGAAGTAAAGCTGTCAGCCTCACCCCGTCCGGCAATGAGTTCTGCCATCGGGATTTTTCATGATGATTTCAAGGACACGGCGCTGCCGGGATACGTGGTGCATCCGGGTGACGCTTGCTTTCCCCTCCGAGCAGGCGTGACGGCGCTGCCATTCGCGTACTTGTGATTCAAGGCTGAAACTCAGTCATGGGAATACAGGTCATAGTTTCTTGTAATAATCCCGGATTTTAACGGACATCAGCTTTCTACGCGCTTGTAGAAATTCATCATGGTTATCTTGTCTCTTCGTCAGGAGGCCAGCGTACGTGGCGGCAGCGTTAAAATCAATGCTTATATCCCGAAAAATCCAGCATGGAATTACGGAGTGCTGGCTTCACGAGTTCCAGAATTTGCCAGCAACCCGGAGTATAGGTTCAGACCAGTCCGGCCTGACGCTGATTGTCGCGCGTAACTCATTGATTTTTGGTGCGTCGGTGAGGCATCTGGTCAATGTAGCCCCATACGCCGATGTCGCCCATAATAACTGCACGACACGAAACACTATTTTTAAAAGGGTGATATACTTGGGCTAATACTGATTGGTCATTTTACAATGTTTCGGATTACTCTTTTTGGTACTTATCTGCTCATTGGATTGGTATGCGGCACACAGGCAAACCAACGTCCAAACTGGTCCGCTCTTTTGCAGGCAGTGTGGGACGTTGGTGTGGTTGATCCGGAAAAAGCGGAAATTGAGAATTACTTGGGAAATGACCCGCAATCCCTCATCCAACTGCCCACAGAAACAAATTGGATTAGGACTGTAACGGGACTTGACATGAGTGAAGTAGTACGAGTCATTCCCAGTTGGCATGTCCTTGACGGCTCTGGCATGAGGAGTGAAATGACTTTTTCGGTCTGGTGTGACCAAGGAGGTCTTTTTCTGGACCCTATTCTCGCCAATGATCTTGCAAAGGTTGAGGAGGGTGACGCCATTGTAGAATGGGCATTTGATGGCGAACCTTTCGTGCGAAGCATATGGAATCAAAATGGCCGTTTTATTCTCCCGCCCGCTACGTTTCCGCACGAAGCGTTTGTTAGACAACTAACAACGGCAAAGTTCCTTGTGCTCAAGATCCAAGGACATACTGGTCTAGACGCTCGTCCCAGGTTCAGACCTGAAAACACTTTGGTTGTTCCAGTATCGCTTACCAGTGAAAACGCTGCCTTAAAAGAACTGATTGATACCTGCTAAGGTTCTCCTCGACCTTGCGATAGTGTTGGAGTTGAGAAGGCCCGCGAACTGGGCTGTCGCGAAAACGAAACCCGCTTTAATACCGATGCTCAAGAAGATAGCCAGACACGAACCACAGAAGAAGACTGACAAGGGCTAGACCAGGCCCCTATAAACAAGTCAAATCTTCCTTTATTCCAGCCCCCTTTTTACTATACTTTTCCCGTCACTATCTGTAAGGAGGCCGTCATGTGGACTATTCTGAAAGTTATATTGTCAATCATTGGCCTACTGTTCATTATTGGCCTGTGTGTTGGGCCTCAGCAACCTCAGCCTGGTAGCGCAACGGCTCCTGCCGAGTCACCCAGAGTAAAGTACGATCCCGATAAACCCAAAATTCCGGATCATAGCTACAGACCCACCAAGGCAAAACAACAGACAGCGGAAAAAGCTGCCTGCCGCGAGAACCTGAAATGCTGGGGCATGAAGCACAATGCCGATGCTATCCTGAATTGCATCCCCCTGATTGAGAGGCTGGCAAAGTACGATTACGAGTGGACTGACGGCTTGCTGGGAACCAAGTTTGATGCCTACCAGTGGAAGAACCGGCACGCTGGCACGCTCATATATTCTGGCGACAAGGTCAAGTTTCAGAATGGATTTGGAGCTTGGCAGCGCATGAATTACGGGTGCAGTTACGACCCTGCGGCGAAAACAGCCAGTGTTGAGGTTTTTGATACAATGAGGTAAGGGCGAATATGTGCCCCCCCTTTGAGTTACCGAAGACCCCAGGAGTGGAAAAAAAGAATACGGGCCACTGCTGTCCCAAGAAAATCGTGTTGACCTATCATAACTCATTGATATAGCGTAATAAACAGCCATTTTGTACCTGTCATCGACTTGAACCCGACCGGGCCGGCCTGCCATGCTGCGACTCCCATCCACCACCAGGGAGTGCAGCCCCATGTATACCGGCAATTTCGTCTTCTCACAACTCATGGCCCACCTGCCTATGCACACCTTCCGCCGCTGTGTGGAACGCTATCACGGCAACCGCTACGTCAAGTCCTTTACCTGCTTCGACCAGTTCCTCTGCCTGGCCTTCGCCCAACTCACCCACCGCGAGAGCCTGCGCGACATCGAGGTCTGCCTGCGCGCGCACCGGGACAAACTCTACCACCTGGGCCTGCGCGGCGGCATCGCCCGCAACACCCTGGCCCACGCCAACCAGCAACGCAACTGGCGCCTGTATGCCGACGTCGCCCACGCCCTCATCCGCCTCGCCCGGCCCCTCTATGCCGAGGAGGACCTGGGACTGGAACTCGATAACACCGTCTATGCCCTGGACTCCTCCACCATCGACCTGTGCCTGTCCGTGTTTCCCTGGGCGCACTTCCGAGACACCAAGGCCGCCGTCAAACTGCATATCTTACTGGACTTGCAAGGCAGTATCCCCACGTTTATCCATGTCTCCGACGGCAAACTGCACGATGTCAACATCCTCGACCTGCTTATCCCCGAGCCCGGCGCTATCTACATCATGGACCGCGCCTACCTCGACTTCCAACGCCTGTTCGCCCTGACCCTGGCCGCCGCCTTCTTCGTGATCCGAAACAAGGCCAATATCCGCTATCGCCGCCGGTATTCCCATCCCGTCGATAAAACCACCGGCCTCATCTGCGACCAGACCATCGTGCTCACCGGCACCAACACCCCCGCCTACTACCCGCAACCCCTGCGCTGCATCAAATACCGCGACCCCCACACGCAAACCACCTTCGAGTTCCTCACCAACCACTTCGCCCTCCCCGCACACACCATCACCGAACTCTACCGCTACCGCTGGCGCGTCGAGTTGTTCTTCAAATGGATCAAGCAACACCTGCGTATCAATGCCTTCTTCGGCACCTCCGAGAACGCCGTCAAAACCCAACTCTGGACCGCCATCAGTGTCTATGTCCTGGTCGCCATCATCAAAAAACGGCTCAAGCTGCCCACCGAACTCTACACAATATTACAGATTCTAAGCCTGACCCTGTTTGAAAAAGTACCCTTGTATCAATTACTTACCCAAACCGATTACAAAACAGACCCCCGTGATATACTTAACCAATTGAATTTATTCGATTAATTCTTGGGACAGTAATGAATACGGGTCATAATTTTTTGTAATAGTCCCGGATTTTGACGGACATCAGCTTTCTACGCGCTTGTAGAAACTCATCAAAACCATCGACACGCAGATCAATGTCTTCCTGAGGGATGCAATGCTGTACAAGGTTATCCCGCAGATTGTCAGCATTTTTTATTCTGCCATAGTAGGTTTTTTTCAGTCTTGCATTGCTCCCACAATTTTTCAAAGTAAACCGCTGGTTCTGTGTCTCCGATGGCAATGTTAATCTCGCCTTGAATTACGACATAGTTGGCAATCTGATTGTAGCGACCGCGCTGTAAACCTTCTCTCTTCAAATAGTTCTTTGGAAAAATATGGTGAATATGTGCTTGACCTTCCAGAAGGTCTCGTACACAGATATCGCTCGAGAGAAAGCCCTTATCATTGGCTTTCACCTGGCTTGCCAGAAAAACATTGTAGTATGGACTGCTTGCCACCGATGTATCCATTTGCTGCGGCAATCCAACATTCCAGAAGGCGTCTGAAAGTTCCGCTTGCTCTAACGTGTCAAGGTACGATTGTACGCCGTGCTCATCAATATGGCGAATATCGACGCTGAATGCGGTTTCGGGAGAACCCGTATATCTGGCAGTCAGGGTCGACATGACAAACCAACGACGAACCAAAGTCTCAATCCGGGCACTTTCTACGCCCAGGGCATGCAATGTCAGATAAAGAATATAAGCAAAATTGACCGTGTTTTGTGATCTGATCATCGAAGCGCTCACAAACCCCGCAGAGCGAAGGATCATAATAAAGCGTTTGAAGTTGGTTTCGTTCATGTAACGCTTGACCGCTTCTCCCAACCTGCAAAAGCTGTTTTCTGCGATAACTTCTTCAAATGTGCGTGTCTCGAAGTTACGACCTGATAACAGCGCGACCAGTTCCTCCAGGCGCCCGCGCTTGAATTCCGAAGTAAACGCCACGCGCAGCATGTCTGTATAAGAAGGGTCATACAGATCTTCTTTCTCATCCTTCAGCCACTCCATTTTCCGGAAATAATCCGTTGTGACGAAACTCCGATCATTTGATAATTGGTTGTACGCTTCCGGCGCAATAGCCAAGTGGCAAAAGTAGTCAATACATTTGCGCAGTTGATGACCATTGTATTTTTCACTTGACGCCATTTTTGACATGGCAAAGTCCGCTGCATTCAGCGTGACTCCCTTCGAATTAATGCGAATAAAAATTTCAGCGACGGTTTCCACGTCCAAGTCATGGTTCAGGTCAATCAGGCCAATGGTATTAAAGCCTATTGCCTGAAGTTTATTCATACGTTCGAAGATTTCGTCCTTGTCCATACCTGGATTTGCCTCGCAGTACTCGTCTACCAATCGATTAATCCTGGTCTCCGGCGCGAAGATTCTGGCAATATCCGCAATCCATTCTCGATCTCGGCTTATAGCAGGGTTTCGTACCTCAAATCGCTCGTCCGCAGGATGAAATGCTATGGCAATCGATACCTGTTTATAGTCTTTGTTTATAACCTGCCGCCCTTGTAATGCTGCCAAGAGCGCAGTCACGCGTTGCTGCCCATCGATCAGAACACGCTTGCCTGAAGATGTAGTGCCGTCCTTTAAGCGAACGTCAGGATTCTGCCAAGCAATGATGTACCCTACGGGATAGCCCCAATAAAGTGAGTCAATGAAGTCGCGCACCTTCGCAGAGTTCCATACAAAAGGGCGTTGGATTTCAGGAATTGCAATCTGGTCGGCATTCAGCCAGGCCAGCAAAGTATTTATTGGGTAGGAATTTACTGAGTAGCGTTGAATGGTTATTAAATCAGAAGCTGGTTATTGAGGGAATCAATCGTTATGTGCGGGGAGGGTCAGGTGCATGGCGATGACACACTCCGCAATCAGGTCGCCCACCAATAGCGCGTGATCGGAATCGCCTGGAGGCAAACCGATAATCTCCGCATGCGATGGGTCGGCATCGAATTCTTCCTCTGCATCAAGTGGGTCATGGATAATACGCAAGGAATCCAATTCCCCGGTTATCTGGCGCATGACCGCGCCAACGTTCATTTCCGCAAAACGCCCATTTGGGCTTAAACGCAGTCGGCATAACCGTCGCACTTGGTTCATCTGATCGACCTTCCCCTGTCCAAGAATCTCAAGCTAATTTACGGACAAGCCGGTCTCACCCGGCCTCATGGATCGTAAGCGGAAGTCCGAACCATCCGCCGACCCATCCTCCTGGATCATACTCGGCTTGACATAGCGGACGATATGGTCGCCCGACGGCAGGTTTTCTCCCCTCATTCGTTGAGCAGCGAATGCAGTCCAAAGGCATCGATCTGCTGTTTGATTCCTTCGACGGAATCACGCCCGGCAACCCTGGAAATTTGTTGTCCCTGCTTGCGTCGCTTGAAGATCACGTACTGAATCATCCTGTCACCCAGAAATTGCAAGCCCAGGTGCGTTCCCTGTCCATCTTTCCAAATCGCCCTCAGGTTTCCATTATCCATCAATACCAGATTGCCTCTCCGAACTTCCGGCTCGGACTGAATGAACTGTCGAAAATCGAGTTCGGACGCAAGATTCAACGTATAACCATCGTGTACAGCTTCATCCTTAAGCAGTTTCATACGAGCCAGATAAGCATCGTGCTTCGCCCGCAAGCGATCTTGAGCGATCGAATCTGACTCGCCTCCGGAAGCTTCCGGATTGGCAACAGTGAATGCTGGCTTGGCCGGCCCATTCAGCGCAACAGCTTGAGCATTGAACTGTTCCAAAGCACGGACTGTTTTTTCAACCCAATCATTGCCCTGATTGTTCAACGAAAAACCGGGATATTGATTCTGCTGCCATATAATTTTTTGTGAGCTATCATCGATCCTGAAGCTGCCGTCTCCTCGAACGTTATCAATGTTCAACATCGCGGTTGGAAGAACCCCCGGCCTGCCAGCATGTCCGGCGCCTGCCCGCACCATTGACATAATCAATCTCCGTCAACCGTAAACAACGGAACGAAAAATACAAATCCATCTGCTCCTGCGACACCTGCATTACCGGTCTCGTAGCCTTTGCCACCGTCTCCGCCACCGCCGCCCTTACCGATTCTGATTTCGAAATGATCACCAACGGACAAATCGGCAAGTTCAACAATCAGGGTTTCTCCTGGAAAACCCTTGCCTCCGTCGCCACCGTTCGACGTCAGGCGACCGTCAGAATATGGCGCCTCCGCTCCGAGTCCGCCAGCGCCCCCAATACCATAGTGGCATCCCTTGCCAGTCTTCCCAGCGACAGGCTCACCTTCGTGAAGCCCACCACCGTCACCACCATTACCACCATTACCGCCGGCAGCTTCATAGACTGTTTCTCCGTACTTCACGCTGGTTGCCTCGGCTCCGCCGCCACCTCCGCCTCCGCCTGCACCATACAGATTAAGCCCTTCCAGACAGAGGGCGCCCCCTCCGCCCCCGCCACCACCTGCGCCTCCGCAAATGATCAGCAGGCCGCGCGATGCGGCCCAAGGCCATACGAAGTCTCCGGATTCAACAACCCGATGCAACGCGTTCTTCACCATCCGACATACCCTCCGGTGTCAGCGGCACATGCCTTAACCATAGGACTGGGCAACTTACGGATCAACTCGGACATCACTTTGGCGCCTGACAGCATGGTTATCTTATCTCTTTGTCAGGAGGCCAGCATACGGGGTGATAGCGTTAAAATCAATGCTTATGTCCCGAAAAACCCGGCATGGAGTTACGGGGGGCTGGCTTCACGAGTTCCAGAATTTGCTGCCAACAACCAGAGAGTATCAGGTTGAAAATCAGTCATGGGAATGATGATGGTGCTTGTGCGTGTGCCAGTGGCTGTGCTTGTGGCCGTCGGTTGTTGGTTTGTTGTTCGGGAATTCCGGGCCGCGTAACTTCTGGGTCTGCTCGAAGTCTTCAGGGCCGTGGGGATGGTTGTGGGAGTAGCTGACCATCCACTTGTAGAGCAGGGGGTCGCGCTGGTAGACGCGCGCTGCGGAGCGGCGCTGGTTCTCCTTCGGGGTGGACCAGGGGTTGTAGTGGAAGTGGTTGAACAGTTTTGAGTCCACCCGGCCCAAGGCGATGCAGCCGAATTCCGAGGCAAACGCGCCGTGGTTGATATAGGCTGGGCGCCAGAAGTAGCCGCCGGTGGGGATCTCGCCGAACTGCATCATCCAGGACGTGCCCCATAAGTGGTAGGATTCTTCCGCGCAGTCATGGTAGGAGATGTTGTCCTGGTAACACGCCGGCGTCATGCAGTACAGGAACGTCATCGCGTGTGAAATCGGGTTGTAGTTAAGCAGTTTGATCAAGATGCCGGTAGCCACCGCGGGCTTGACGACGTTGCCGGGCGTCCAGGCGATGTCCAGGTAGGAGTCCACGTCGTGGTACAGGTCGGTATGGGCCAGGGGGTGGTGCTCGGTGGCTTCGACCAGGCTGGGTTCCCCGGTGTTGTACATCATCAATACCAGGGCGCCCTGTTCGGATTTGATGGCGGGCATGGCATAGCCTGCCGGGACGTAGAAGTAGTGCCCCTTGCGTACCGTGCGGCCATCCAGTTGCAGCTCTCCCTCGATCACGATCATTTCCCATTCAGACCAGGAAAACCCCGGCGTCTGGCTGTAGCCGCCGTCCAGTCGTACCGTCATGGTGCAGGCGCCGGTGTCGGTATCCAGGCTCAGCATCTTGTAGTGCATGTCCCGGCCAAAGCCCGGCAGCAGCATGCGCTTGAAGGTAACGTCGCGGTCGACGAAAGGTTCTATGTGTGGGCGCGCCATGTCGTTTCTCCTGTGTGCATAAGGGGTACAGAATTGGCTTCTGTCCCCGGAAATTCAGCTTGTGGGCGGATGTTATTCACCATCAACCCCGTACTTCCAGACCACCTGGTCTTCCCGGCCTTCCGGTTTCACGGGCAGATCTTCCCGCTTGATTTTTACCTTCTGGTCGCCATCGGCGTTAAAGCCGCGCAGCGAAATCCGGTCGAAAAATTCCTCGTACCACTTGGCCCGCACCGGCGCCAGGTCGTTCATCTGCGCGTCGATCTTCGCAAAGCGCTGCT
>JAPPLI010000149.1 GCA_028819495.1 Gammaproteobacteria bacterium
TTTACCCGGATATTATCAGCGCCGACTTCCAGCGCCACCGATTTGCTCAAACCGACCAGAGCGAATTTTGACGTTTCGTAGGCGGAAAAATGGGCGTTGGCATAAATCCCGCCCAAGGACGCATTATTGACGATGGCGCCACCTCCCGCCGCTTTCATGTGCGGAATGACGGCTTGCATGAAGCAGGCGATGCTGCGGGTATTGACGGCGAACATCCTGTCGAATTCATCCAGATCCGTCTCCATGAACAGCGACATGCTGCCATAACCCGCGTTATTGAAAAGCCCGTCGATCCGGCCGAATTCGCCCACCACCCTGTCGGTAAAGGCGCGGATGGCGGCGTTATCCGTCACGTCACAGGACACGGCCAGGGTCCGGCGTCCCATGGCCGCAATTCGCTCCACCAGTTCATCCAGCCGGCTTCGGGTATGATCCAGATCTGACACGACCACGTGGGCGCCGTATTCGGCAAGTTTCAATGCCGCGGCATGGCCCATGCCCCGGGGGCTGCCGGCGCCGGTGACGATGACCACCTTGTCCTGCAGGCCGCGCATTATTCAAATTCCCGGTACTTGCTCATTAACCCCATACTGACACCCGCCGTCCAGCCGCCATCGACGTTGAAGACCTGGCCGCTGATAAAGCGGCTCTCATCGGATGCCAGAAAATGATACAAACCCACCAGGTCTTCCAGTTCACCGATCCTCCCCAGGGCTGTGAGTTCCTCCGACATGCTTTCTCCCAGTTCCCCTCCCCCCATATCGGTGCGGATGAAGGAAGGACAGACCGCGTTGACGCGGATGCCGCGCCCCCCCAGTTCCACCGCGGAAGTACGGGTGAGTTGTACGACGGCTGCCTTACTGGCTGAGTACTGGCTGTTGCCCGGCAGGGCCAGGTGGGCCGCCAGGGAAGCCGTATTGATGACGGAGCCGAAATCCCGCATCCGGGCGGGCGCGTGTTTCAACCCGTAAAACACGCCATAGGTATTCACCTCGAATACCCCGCGCAGGCTGTCGTCGTCACCCGCTTCCGTCAACACGAAATTGTCCCCGGGCACGATACCGGCATTATTGACCACGATATCCAGTAACAACTGTTGCGCTGCCAGTTCCCGAAAACAATCTGCTACTTCACGCTCCCTGGAAACGTCGAGGCGGATAAACTGCGCGCCGATATCAGCTGCAATTTCGGCCGCATCAGAGATATCGGTGATGATCACGTCGGCGCCGGCCGCGCGGAAGCGTTTTGCCACAGCAAATCCAATTCCCTTTGCAGCCCCCGTGACAAGTGCCGTCTTACCGTCCAGTGAGAACATGCCGGGATCTCCCCTCCGCGTGATGTTTTCTGTTCAGGTGCATTGATACTGCATATCAGTTGCTGATCACGGTGCCGATACCACGAGAGGCAGCGGCATCATAAGCAACCGTTGCTATTGCCGTATCCTGCACTCCTGTGCCGGTCAGGTCGCAAACCGTAACCTGTTGTTCATTGCTGCGTCCCGCTTTTTCGGCGCCGGTCAACTCGCCCAGTTCGACCACGGGAGAGTCTTCCGTCAGCATACCGGCCGCCAGTCCGTGTTGCAATTCACCCATGCTGAAGCACTGGGATTTGCGGTCGCATACCAGGAGGTCCGCCGCGGCCAGGACGCCCGCGGCCAGTTCCTGTTTGCCGGCCAGGTCGCTGCCCATGGCGGTGATATGCAAGCCGGGATGCAGCCATTCCGCACGGATCAAAGGCGTCCTGGACGAGGTGGTCGTGACCACCAGGTCGCTTTCCCCTACCAGTTGTTCCATGCTGTTCGCCGCAGTGACGGTTATCCCCAGTTTCCGGCGCATTTCAGCAATGTAACCGGCCTGTCTTTCCGGGTCCCGCCCCAGCACCAGCAGCCTGTCGAATTTGCGCACCAGGGTCAGGCATTCCACCTGGTAGCGCGCCTGGGCGCCAGCGCCCACAACGCCGACAGTATTGATATTGTCCCTGGCCAGGCGACGCGCCGCAACCGCGCCGGCCAGGCCCGTCCTCAAGTCGGTGAGATAACCGTTGTCCAGCAGTACTGCCTCACAAAACCCGGTGGCGGCGCTCAATAACACCATCATGGCGCTGGAACTGGGCAGGCCCCTGGAGGGATTATCAAAGAAACCGGAGCCTATCTTGACGGCGAACCTGTCCAGTCCCGCCACGTACGCGCTCTTGATGTCGACGTCGCCGTTGCGGTCGGCAACTTCAATATGCATGATCGGCGGCATATACGCCTTGCCTTCAGACAGCCAGGTGAAGGCGTTTTCTACAGCCTGCAGCGAAGTCTCATCGATGCCCGTGCAACGGCGCAACTCCTGTTCCGTAAGTATCAGTGCATTCATATCAGTTACCCTGTTCGTCATCTGTAACCAGCCGGGTAAATTCTCCCATATCAATATTATTGCCGCTGATCACACAGACAATGTTGCCGCGCAATCCGCCCACCGTACCCGCCAGTAAAGCCGCCACTCCAACCGCGCCAGCGCCTTCCGCCACCAGGCGCTCATGGTAATACAGGTGTCGTATTCCATCCGCGATTTGCACATCATCCAGCAGGATATAATCATCCACGTACTTTCTTACCAGGTCAAAGGTATAACGGTTATCAAGGCCGATACCTCCTCCCAGGCTGTCGGCTATTGTAGCTTCTTCGGCGACCGCAACCGGTCTGCCGGCCTTGATGCTTTCATACATGGCCGGTCCCCGTTCCGGCGACAACCCGATGATCCTGGCATCCGGCTGCCTTGACTTCACCGCCACAGCAATGCCGGAGAGGAGGCCGCCGCCTGACAATCCTGCCAGCACCGCATCCACTCGCTCCAAATCCTCAAGGAGTTCGGCGCCGATGGTGCCCTGCCCTGCTATGATCGCCGGATCGTCAAACGGATGTATCAAGGTCATGCCATTCTCCCGCACCAGGCGTTCGGCTTCCAGCATGGCTTCGTCCTGGGACGACCCGGCAATACGCACTTCGGCGCCGGCTGCACGCACCGCTTCGAGCTTGTTCTCCGGCACCAGTTCCGACATGCAGATCACCGCCGGCACATTCAAACGGCCCGCGATATAAGCCACGGCCCTGCCATGGTTACCCGTCGATACGGTCACCACGCCCCGCGCTCGCTGTTCTTCCGTGAGCGAGAGGATGCAGTTGGCCGCGCCGCGCAGTTTGAAGGCGCCGGTAGCGTGGACCGTTTCCAGCTTGAGATATACCGAAGCGCCGGTTAAACGCGACAATGCCGCAGACCTGACCAGGGGCGTTTTTTTAACCCAGGGTGAGATACGTTGGCGCGCACAGACCATTTCCGTCCAGGAAACAGGATCAGCCTGCTCCCTGCTCGCTGTATTCCTCATCAGCTTCTCCAAGCTGTTACCCGCCGAAACAATACAGTGACCCTGTTATAACATCCATATCATCCTGTCCATCCTGTACATCCATGTTAATTCACAATTAACGGTATGCGCCGTCATCGCCGTACCAGCGTATGAACTCGTCCCAGTTCGGCATCTGCGTGTTGTTTACCCGCTCATCGACGACAACCTGTACTACGGCCGGTTTGCCGCTGGCAAAGGAGCGTTCAACCGCCGGCGCGATATCTGCGGTCTCCTCCACGAACTCGCCATGGCCACCCATAGCCTCCGCCATCCGGTCCATGCGCACAAATGACTGTTCGATGGCGATCTCGCGCCTGAGCGTCTCCGACATGCCCGGCACTTCCATGCCCCATTTCTGGTCGTAGTTGACGATAACGACGACCGGCAGGTCATGGCGCACCGCCGTTTCTATTTCCGTGGCATGAAACATGAAAGATGAATCACCGGAAATCAGCGCCACCGGACGGTCCCCCACGGCCAGCTTGGCGCCGATGGCATAAGGCAGGCCCGATCCCAGGTGTCCCAGCTTCGACGTCCACATGTAGTCCCGGGATCGCTGCTCAAAATAGGCCAGTTCCCACAAGGTGGTATTGCCGCCATCCCGTATGATGACTGCGTCATCCGGGACCGCCTTGCGCGCCTCCACCATGAGTCGGCCCGGATGTATCGGCCTGGTATCCGGAGCGCTCTCGATCAACTCCGTGCGGGCGGCAACCAATTGTTCACGCCATTGCTTCAAACCCGGGTGCGTCCGGATGTGACGCTGCTGCAACGCCTCGGCCAGTTGCGGGAGCACGTCGCGCAGGTCGCCGATGACCGGCAGGTCGATGGAACGGTTGACGCCTATGGCGGACGGGTCCCTTTCTATGTAAATCCAGCTTCTGTCCGTATTGCCCCTGGCGTAATGGTGCAGGCGGCCATAGTTCATGGCCTCGCCGATGGAGGTGCCCACCGCCAGCACCAGGTCTGCCTCCGCAATGGCGTCATTGGCGGAAGGCCAGGAGTAAATCAACAGGTGATCATCCGTTTCCGGCAATACGCCGCGGCCGCCCCAGGTGGTAATCACCGGACATTCGACAGCAGCAACCAATTGCTCGAATGCATCATGGGCGCGGGCCGTATGCACGCCAGTGCCGGCCAGGATAATCGGGCTTTTTGCGGCTGCCAGCATATCGGCGGCCTTGTCCACGCTCCCCTCCCAGGCCGGCTGTTGCGTTACCCGGTACTTTTCCGGCGGGGTCAGTGGCGGGAAATCGACCTCAACGAACTCCTTGTCGGAAGACATCTCCACGAACACGGGCCCGGGTTTGCCCGTGAGGGCCTGGCGAAAGGCCTCCCGGATTACTTCATCGGTCTGGTCGGGGAACTCGATGATCCCGGCATATTTCACCGCGGGTTCGAAATAGCGCGGCTGATCCGTGTACTGGTGCTGCGAGCGCCTCACCGCCTGGGCATACTTGCGCGGGCGTTGCGGGCAGAAAAAGATCACCGGCACGTTCTCCTTCGACGCGCAGATCGCGGCCGGCACCATGTTGGCGACGCCCGGACCCGGCGCCCCGGCGACCACGTGGGGAATGCCGGTCATGCGCGTCATGGCATCGGCCATGAAGCCGCCCGCCTGCTCATGGTGCGGCCATATCAGCCTGATTCCATTCCTGTCCGCGGCATCCTGCAAGCCCATGTAGTTGACGTCGCCGATGGCAAAAATAGCCTTGACGCCCTCTGCCTTGAATAAATCGACTATGCGGCTGCTGACTGTTTGCATGGCCATATCTCTTCCTCTTCCGGTTATGAAACCTCTGATCAGGTTCCAGAGGTTCCTGAATTATAAACGACAGGCTGTCATACGGGTTGCACCCCGGCGCTGCTTCCTCTTTGATCCCGACCTGTCACATACACCAGAAACGAAAACACGATAAAGCAGATAATCGCAGTCAGCAGGCCCATTTTAAAGACATTCTCATAATTATTCTCACCGACCAGGTGGCCGGCAAGCGCGGGGCCATAGGACCCGCCCAGGGCCATGGCCGCGGGAGCGATGACGGTCAGCCGTTTGGTTTCATCCAGGTAAGCGATGACCGCGACCTGGTAGGAAACGATATACGCCCAGGCAATTTCAAACAGGAAGGCGCCGCTCGTGAATGCCCAGTAGTTGACATGCGTTATCAGCAGGAGCTGGCCCAGGGTCATGACGATTATGGAAAACAGGTGCGGCTTCCAGCGCCCCAGGCGCTCGCCGACGATAGCGGCGATTACACCGCCGAAGCCGGCGCCGCATTTACCGACGAACAGGATGACACCAATAGACTCCGGACTGTAACCCAGGCTGTTTGCAGCCCGTTCCGCAAAGATCCAGACCGACAACTGCCCGCCGAAATAAATAGCAATAGTGATGAGCCCCACCCAGGCCAGCAACTGGTAAGCGCGGTTTTGCGCCTTCGGACCAGCAGCTTGTTGAAGGTCCGGCACGCGCGCGCAGGCAGGCATGGACCGGGCAGTCAGGGCCATCACGACAAGCAGCAGCGCGGCGACCAGCGCCAGCCCGGTATAGCCCCAGTGGCTGACCACCAGGGGCGGGAACAGCAGCAGCATGATGGCGGGAATGAATGTCTCGAGCGCCAGTTTACCGCCATAAGCCCGGGTCGGGTCGCTCAGGTCCATTGCGGCACGCACGACGAGGGAGAATACCTGGCCGAACAGCAGTCCAATCAGGAACCATAGCATGATCCAGACATGAGGATTGCTGATCAACGCCGTAGCCGCAAATATTCCGGCGCCGGCGACGACTCCGAAACCCATGGCCGCACGCCAGTTTATCCGGTGCATGAAAAAGAACAGGGCAATACTGGATATGGAAAAACCGAACATGTAGGCTGAGCCGAAATAGCCGATATGTTGCGGGGTAAAACCGAAGGCATCGGCGGCCGTTCCGAATATCAGGGGACCGAAATTGAACGGCAAGGCGCTTGCCGCAGACAGGCAACCGGCCGCAAGGATGAATATGACCAGCCTGTCTTTCATGATATCGTCAGTTCGGTAAACCGGGTTATCACCCGCCGGCAGTCCCGACGACCTTGAGTTGGGCGCTATTGAGGTTGCTGTCCCAGGCATCCGTCCCCGCCACTCTTCCGACTTCTATATCCAGCCAGCCGGCAGCCGTTACCGTAGCATGATCATCATCAAGCAGCAGGATGGTCGTGGTGCGCGATTCCACGATCGCAGGCCCTGAAATCCTGACACCGGCGCCCAGGACATCCATGTTGTAAACCGGCACATCAATCCATTCGTCCAGGTAAATCCGCCGTTGCGCCTTCGGTTGCAGTTCATACACGGCGGCAACCGGCAGTTCCGCAGGAATGGCTTTCATGACGCCGACCACGGACAGCCGGAGGTTGACCAGCACCACTTCCTGTTCCGGAATGCTGTAGGAGTAAAGCTCTTTGTGACGGGCGTGGAACGCGGCGATAACCTGTTCGATCAAGTCTTCTGCTTCGATATGAATGTCTTTCAAGGGCACGCTGATTTCAAAAATCTGCTCCCCGTAGCGCATATCGAGGGAACGAACGATGTCTACGCGTTCGACCAGGTCACCCGCCCCGGCAATGTGCCGGCGCCCATCCTGCTCCATCTCCAGGAACAGCGTTCGCAGGAGGTCCGGCTCAACTGAGCGGACATCATTCACGGCTGTGCGAACATAGTCATAACGCAAGTCCGTAGCCAGCATTCCCCAGGCCGATAACACGGAGGCCGGTCTCGGGATTATGACACGATTGATACCGAGCAAACGGGCAATGGCCGTTACGTGCAGGCCGGCCGCGCCGCCGAACGACAACAGCGTGTAGTCCCGCGGGTCGGCTCCGGCCCGGACCGCAACAAGGCGAATTCCTTCCGCCATCTGGGTGTTTATCACCCGTATTATGCCGCCGGCGGCATCGATAACTTCGACGTCCATTTCATCCGCTATGCCCTCAATCACGCGCCTGGCGCCCGCGCCGTCGAAGCTGATCTTGCCGTCCAG
This sequence comes from Gammaproteobacteria bacterium, assembly GCA_028819495.1. Lineage (GTDB taxonomy): Bacteria > Pseudomonadota > Gammaproteobacteria > Eutrophobiales > Eutrophobiaceae > JAAXHV01. The sequence continues at coordinate 7,409 of JAPPLI010000149.1, forward strand.
GAAGTTGGCCGCATCATAATATCCCAGGACCACGTTTGCATCCGTCGTTGTCGCCTGTTCTCCGCCCCGGGCATAGCACGCAGGTCCGGGGGCCGACCCTGCGCTTTCCGGCCCGACGCGCAACATGCCGCCAATTTCCACCCCGGCCACGGAGCCGCCGCCCGCACCGATGGAATGAATATCAATGGACGGAAGCGCTACCCGGGTTCCTGCCACGGTCCTGTCGCCGGTGTAGCCGGGTTCACCCTCACGGATAAGTGCAATGTCGGAACTGGTGCCGCCCATATCAAAGGTAATCAGGTCACGCACAGCCGTAATGTCCGCGGCATAGCAGGCCCCGGCAATACCGCCCGCCGGACCGGATAGAATGCATCCTGCGCCCAGCCTGACCGAATCCTCGATAGTCGCCAGACCGCCGTGAGACTGCATGATCAAGACCTCGCCCCTGTATCCGGCCTGCGCCAGGCGACTCTGCAGGCGTTTCATGTAGTTGGACAGCACCGGGGCAATAAAAGCGTTAACAACCGTGGTGGAGAAGCGTTCAAATTCCTTGATCTGGGGCAACACAACGCAGGACAGGCTGACATGAGCGCCGGGCATTTCCCCGGCCACCAGTTCACCGATACGGCGTTCGTTTGCGGGATTGGCATAGGAATGCGCACAGCAGACGGCAACAGCCTGGACGCCGGCGCGTTTCAGCTTATCTATCCCGTCGAGCACCGATTGCTCGTTCAGGGGAATCTCTTCACTGCCGTCAAAACGGATACGTTCTTCAACGGGAATTCGCAATGAACGCGGCACCAGTACCGGCGCCGGGGGCAGACGCACGTTGTAACGATCCGGTTTCAGTCCCTCGCGCTGCTCGATTACGTCACGGAAACCGTCGGTCACCAGCATCCCCACCCTGGCGCCCTTGCTTTCCAGCAACGCATTGGTCGCAATCGTCGTACCGTGGATAACCAGGGCAGTCTGCGCCAGCAACTCGCTCCGGCTCAGATCCAGTTCCGCTGCCAGCAACGACAAACCTTCCAACAGCCCAAGCGACTGGTCGGCCTGTGTCGTGGGATACTTGGCGATGCTGACCGCGCCGCTCTCGTCCACCGCAGCCAGATCAGTGAAGGTGCCGCCTATATCAATGCCTATGCGATACACCGGATTCTCTCCGCAACAGGTCCTGCTTCATGGGCTGACAAGCCCGTCGGCAATGTCCGCGGCCCTGGCTCCCGGATCCCGCTTAGCCGGATCTCCGAAACCGCCCCCTCCCGCGGATTCAGCCAGCAGCGTATCGCCCGGATGGATAATGACGCCGACCTCCTTGGTCTTCAGTTCCCGGACCGACCCGTCCGCGGCGCGGATAATCCGGTACCTGTGCGGCTGGCCGTCTTTTCCGTCGAACAGGCCGTAAGGCGTATGGTACTTGCCTTCGCCCGCGGGGACGGAAAACACCGGCTCATCGGTCTCAATCTTCATCTCCAGGGTAACGCCGAACCCTCCGCGTTGTTCGCCGTCCCCGGCAGAATCCCTGCGGAATTCATGCCGGCGAAAGAACAGCGGGAAGCGCGCTTCCATGACTTCCATGGGGCCGAACTTCAGACCGCCGCCGCTGGCGAGTTCACCGATATTCGACCAGCCGTCAGCCTCCATCGAGGCGCCGGCGCCGGGGCGGGCGTGGAACATGTGCCAGATAAACGGTTTGCCGGTGCGCGGGTTGACGCCATTCAGCGCGATGCGGTAACGCTTGCCCCAGCCGGCTATGACGCGGTCCGGACAGGCAGGCGCCAGCGCCTTGATGACGGCCTCGGCGATCTCCTGTGACGGATGGTTGGTGGACATGGTCACCGGCGCGGTCGGATAGGGATGCACGACGGTCCCTTCCCGGGTAATCACCTCGATCGGGCGGGACGCGCCTTCGTTTTTGGGGGTCTGCGGGTCCACCAGGTATGCGATTGCATAATGCACGGACGATACCGTGTTGGCACAGGAAGAGTTGACGAAACCGGTCACCTGCGGATCGCTGGCGGACAGATCGACGGAAACGGAATCTCCATCTACAACCACCGTTGCCCGCACGCCGATATTTTCCGTGCCGTGGCCGTCATCGTCCATGAACGATTCGCCGTGATAGACGCCATCGTCCCAGTTTCCGATACAGGCGCGTACCTGCATCTCCGAGCTGTCCAGGATCCGGTCCACCGCAGATGTCACCACATCAAGGCCGTACTCATGGACAAGTTGTTCGAAACGCCGCGCCCCGACCTGCGCGGCGCCGATCATTGCCGACAGGTCCCCCTTGAAATCGGACTTGTGGCGCACGTTGGTAGCTATCATCTCCAGTACGTCATCCCGCAGGATGCCGCGATCATACAGCTTGATCGGCGTGATGCGGATGCCTTCCTGCCAGATATCGGTGGCCGCGGGATTATAGGAACCGGGGGCCGCGCCGCCGATATCGCTCTGGTGCGCGCGGTTCACGGTCCAGAAGGCAGGTTCCTCCCTGCTGTCGATGAAGACCGGCACAAAACAGGTCAGGTCAGGCAGGTGGTTCCCGCCATGGTAGGGATCATTGAGCAGCAGGACATCTCCGGGGTGGATGCGTCCCTTGAAGAATTCCACGACGGATTTCAAGGCGAACGGCAAGGCGCCGACATGCAGCGGGATATGCTCAGCCTGGGCAATCAGGCGGCAATCGCCGTCAAACATGCCGGTGGAAAAATCCCTGCTGGCGTTGAGGATCTGCGAATACGCGGTGCGCAGCATCGCCTCGCCCATTTGTTCATTGATGAAAAACAGCCGCCGCTGGATGACCGAGGCCGTTATTTTATCGATAGCAGGCATACAGGCTTATATCCCGGGTAGCGGAGTGAAGTGACCGTTGTTGTTCCCGTTCCAACTGTAAAATGCCCGGACAATCGCGCAATACCTCATTTGGGTTAACCTGGAACCACACCGGCGTTTCCAGGGTTTGGCCTGGACCGTTCCATTGGTATTATAACCGGTGTAACATCTTCCGGGACTCTGGAAAATCTGCAGATCACAATGGCCTCTTCACTGAAACGAAACTCAGACCGGTTCGGTCAAATGGCCGATGCGGTGAAGGCTATCGGGAGCGCATATCTTTGGAGCAGGTTGACGGAACTGCTGGCGGGTGAAGTTGCTTTCGACCAGGCGGCAGTATTTCGCTACGTGGAGCATCTTCCGCCGGAACGGGTGTATGACGCCCAGCCGGGACCTGAACGGGACAGGCTGCACCTGACCCTGTTGCGGGCGGCCTACCCGATCAGCCCGTACATCAACAAAGTCATCTGGGCAGGCGGCGCCGATGATTTCTACCATATCAACGACGTTGCGCCGGATGAATTCACAGAAACCGAATATTACCGGGTTTATTATTCGGAGAAGCACGTGGAGGATGACGGGTTGTTCTTCACCAGGATCGATCAATCCCTCTCCATAGGCCTGGTAATTGAACGGCAGCTCCCTTCCACGCCGTTCAGCAAGGTGGAATTGGCCAAGTTGCATAAACTCGCTCCCCTGGTAAGCGCGCTGACGCGCCAGCACTCACAAGGCTTGAAGACAGTAAGCAAAGTGGCGAAAATCTCCAGCGCCAACCGCATTTCCGAACAGATGACAGGAGCGTTCATGCGTTTCGGCAGCAAGGTGCTTACGGAACGTGAGCGGGAGATTGCCGGCCTGATCCTGCGCGGCCATTCTTCCAAGGCAGCCGCGCGGGAACTCAACATTGCCCCGGAAACCGAACGGGTTCACAGAAAAAGAATATACTCGAAGCTCGGCATTTCCTCTCATGCCGACCTGTTCTGGATGTTTATTGAATCATTTTCCTATTTCGATCCTGATAGTACGGAAGATCCCTTGCAGGAATACCTGCGCCTGCGGCGTGCGCGTGCAAGCTGACAGGCTCATGGTTGCCGGATTACATCACGTTGCACTGTCGACCCCGGACCTGGAGCGTTGCCTGTCGTTTTACTGCGGAGCGCTCGGCGGCAAGCAGGTCAGTGAGGTCAACTCATGGCATAAAGGCAATGTAATCGCTGATCGCATGACCCGCCTGAAAGACAGCGCCGCGCGTTACGCCTTTGTGAGCGTGGGCAATGTATTTCTTGAAATTTTTGAATTTTCCTCTCCAACCCCGAACGACCAAAGCCACAGGGCCTGTGATTACGGCCTCGTCCACCTGAGTTTTGTCGTCGACGACATCCATGCAGAGTATGCCCGCCTTAAGGCCGCGGGCATGGAATTCAACGGCAGCCCCGTGGAATTCGAGGATGGCTCAATTTTCACCTACGGGCGGGACCCGGACGGTAATATCATTGAATTGCTGGAGATCCCGACAGGTGCGAGTACTCCGATAATTCAGGAAACTCCGGTTTAAGTCAGAGCTCCCTCATATCAGGTAACCCCCGTCCACGGGTAGAATACTGCCGGTGGCGAAGCCGGAGGCAGGCGAGGCAAGGAACAGGATGGCGCCGGCCATTTCGTCGGGTTGGGCATAGCGGCGTAAGGGCATCTGCTTCAACCAGGAATTAAGGACTTCTTCATTTCCGGTCAGGGCGCCGGCAAATTTGGTATCGGTCAAACCCGGCAGCACGGCATTCACCCTTATATTGTCCGGGCCGCACTCCAGCGCGAAGGCCTTGGTCATCTGGATAATGGCGCTTTTGGTGATGGAATAAATGCCACGTTTATCTCCCGGTCTGACCCCGTCGACGGATGCCACGTTGACGATGGCGCCGCCGTTTTTTTTCATCAACTTGCACGCATTGGCGGACATGAAGAAATAGCCGCGTATGTTGACTTCAACGGTTTTAGTGAATGCGCCCGGGTCCGTCTCCGTGATGTGTCCGTAATAGGGGTTTGCCGCGGCATTGTTGACCAGTATATCCAGCCGGCCATGCTCCTGCCGGATATGATCAAATATCGATTCTATTTGTTCCATGTCACCGATGTGGCAGGCATGGGCAGTCGCCCGGCCGCCTTCATCCCTGATACTTCCGGCCACTTCCTCACAGCTTTCCTGTCTGCGGCTGGAAATAATGACATGCGCGCCCTGTTGCGCCAGCAGTCTGGCAGCCGCCTCGCCGATGCCGCGGCTGGCGCCGGTCACCAGTGCAATTTTGCCGGTCAGGTCAAACAGGTCTGTTGTCATAACTTCACCTCGGATAAAAATTACGTCTGTTCCGTATATTCATCAGCTAACCAGTTCCACCGCGGCGGCGGCCATGGGTTCAACCAGCCTGCCCAGTTCCAGCGCCCTTGTGCCGGATGCGTTGCCGTCCAGGCCGCGCTTGTAGACGCCCTGGCAGATGGAAGCCATGCGGAAATAGCTGAAGGCCAGGTAGAAATGCCAGTTTTCGATTGCCGGCATGCGGCGAAACTCGCAGTATTGCTCGATTACGGCCTGCTCTTCGAGTACGCCCAGGGCCGCGCGGTCCTTATCAGCCAGTCCCCTCACGTCTCCCTCGGCCGGCAGGCGCAGGCACATGCAGAAATAGGCCAGGTCCGCCAGGGGATGGCCCAGGGTGGACAGTTCCCAGTCTATCACGGCCAGGACCCGCGCCTCGCGGGGGTGGAAGATCAGGTTGTCCAGGCGGTAATCCCCATGGATCAGACCGTTCTGTCCGTCATCCGCCGGTGTATTGGCCGGCAACCAGTCCATCAGGATGTCCATGGGTTCTATCCTTGCCGTTTCAGCCGCCTTGTACTGCTTTGTCCACCGGCTTACCTGGCGCTCGTAGTAATTGCCCGGCCTGCCGTAGTCGCCCAGGCCGACGCTATTGATATCGACACCGTGTATGGCGGCAAGGACGCGGATCAGTTCGCGGTAATAGCCGGCGCGTTCCGTTTTACCGAGTTCCGGCAGCGCCGGGTCCCAGAATACGCGGCCTTCCTCGTAGCTCATGACGTAGAACATGGCGCCGGTAACGTCCTCGTCCTCACACAGGTGCAGCGCCCGGGCAACCGGTACACCGGTGGCGGCCAGGGCGTATATCACCCTGAATTCGCGGTCCACGGCATGAGCCGACTTGAGCAGGTTGCCATGGGGCTTGCTGCGCAACACGTAGCGGCCGCTGGCGGCGTTCAGCAACCAGGTCGGGTTCGACTGCCCGCCGGGGAACTTTTCCGCCTTGATGAGCCCGCGAAAACCGTCAACATGACCTTCAAGATAGGCGTTCAGTTTTTCCGTATCAAAGGTTTCCATCGGCATAACGCTGGATGACCTGTTTGCCCAGGGACATCATGTGGACCTGGTCGGGGCCGTCCGCCAGGCGTATCTGTCTTGCATAGTTATAGGCTTCCGCCAGGAAGAAGTCTTCCGTCAGTCCGGCCGCGCCGTGCATCTGTATGGCGTCGTCGATCACCTCGCAGGCCATTACCGGCGCGGTGATCTTGATGGCCGCAATCAGGTCGCGAGCCTCCTTGTTCCCGTATTTGTCCATCCTGTCCGCGGCCAGCAGGGTCAACAGGCGCGCCTGTTCTATCTTGCAAAAGGCCCTGGCGATGTCTTCCCGCACCGACTGGTGCCGGCTGATCTTTTTACCGAAAGTGGACCGTGCTTCCACGCGCCGGCATGCCAGTTCCAGGGCGCGCTGGGCACAGCCAATCAGGCGCATACAATGGTGGATACGGCCCGGACCGAGGCGGCCCTGGGCGATCTCGAAACCGCGCCCTTCCCCCAGCAGGATATTGTCCGCCGGCACCCTGACGTCGTTAAAATGGATTTCCGCTTCGCCAAACGGCGCGTCGTCGTAACCGAAACTGTGCACATGACGAACGATCTCTACTCCCGGTGTATCCCTGGGCACCAGGATCATCGACTGCTGCCTGTGGCGGTCCGAGTTATCCGGGTCGGTCTTGCCCATGACAATCAGGATTTGACAGTTGTCACGCATGCCTCCAGTGGTGAACCACTTGCGCCCGTTGATCACGTATTCATCCCCGTCCCTGACCATGGAACAGGAGATATTGGTGGCATCCGACGAGGCAACGTCCGGTTCGGTCATTGCAAAACCGGAACGTATTTCACCCGCCAGCAGGGGTTTCAGCCAGCGTTCTTTCTGTTCCTCCGTCCCGTAAAGGATAAGGGTCTCCATATTGCCGGTATCGGGCGCGTTGCAGTTGAACACTTCAGGCGCCCAGATGACCCGGCCCATGATCTCGGCCATGGGCGCATATTCGAGGTTGGTCAGCGCATCTCCGTCAGAGTGCGCTTTGGGATAAAACAGGTTCCAGAGACCTTGTTCCCGCGCCTTTTGTTTCAAGTCTTCCAGGATCGGCGGCGTGGTCCAGGGATTGTCGGCGCCTGCCAATGCTTCCCGGTAGGCCTGCTCCACCGGATAGACATGGACCTGCATAAAATCATTGAGCTGTTCTTGCAGCGCCTGTACTGTTTCTGAATAGGTAAAGTCCAACGGAATCTCCTCGATAAATATAAGGGGTCAGAGTAATGTCTTCGAATTTCTTACTCTGACCCCTTAGATCATATATTCAAAACGCCTCTTCCGGCATATCCAGGCAGGTCGTATCCAGCCCGGACAGCAATTCGGCCTGCACCTTGATTTTCGGCAGTTCCCAGTGGAAGAAATAACGGCAGGCCTGCATTTTCCCTTCATAGAACTGCCGGTCGGCGCCTTCCGCAGCCGGCAGACCTGCCTGGGCGGCCGCGGCCTGTTTCAACCACATCCAGGCAACGACCGCGTGGCCGAGCATGTCCAGGTACGCGGATGAATTGGCCAGAAACCTGCTCATCTCCCCACTGGCTGCCGTCGCGGCCAGGACTTCCGTCGTTTCCGTAACGGTTGCCACGGCCCTGTTGAGGCCGGCGGCGTATTCCGACAAGCTCCCGTATGCCTCCGCAGTGTCTATGTCCTCCTGTATCTTGCGCACCAGCAACCTGAAGCCCGCGCCGTCTTTCATCATCACCTTCCGGCCCAGCAGGTCGATGCCGTGGATGCCGCTGGTGCCCTCGTGAATCATGTTGATGCGGTTATCCCGGTACAGGCGTTCCACCGGGAAGTCCCGGGTGTAACCGTATCCGCCCAGTATCTGGATCGCGTGTTTGTTCGCCTCCAGGCACCAGTCCGAACACCATGCCTTGACGATGGGTACCAGGACGTCCAGGAGCAGCGCGGATTCTTCCCGTACTTCCTCGTCGGAGTGCGTTTTCTCTTCATCCACGAGCCGGGATGCAAACAGGCACAGCGCCAGTCCCCCTTCCACATAAGCCTTCTGCGCCAGCAGCATGCGCTTCACGTCGGCATGGCGGATGATGGGCACCATTTTATTCGCCGGGTCCTTGTTGTCCGGCAACCGTCCCTGGGCGCGTTCACGGGCATACTCCAGCGAATAGCGGTAGCCCGCATAACCCGTTCCTACCGCGGCCAATCCCACGCCGATGCGGGCTTCGTTCATCATCAGGAACATGTATTCCAGCCCGCGGTGGGGTTCTCCCACCAGGTAACCGGTACAACCCCCGTTTTCGCCGAAATTCAGCGCGCAATTCGGCGTGATGCACTGCCCCATCTTGTGGTTCAGGCCTGCCAGGGAAACATCATTAGACTCACCCGCGTTGCCGTCCGCATCGACCCGGTAACGCGGGATGATAAACAGGGAAATGCCTTTCACTCCGGGAGGACCGCCCGGGATCTTGGCCAGTACCATGTGAATGATATTCTCGCTCAGTTCATGTTCCCCGCCGGTGATCCACATCTTATTGCCGGTTATGCGGTAAGACCCGTCTTCCTGCAGTTCGGCCCTGGTGCGGATATCGGTCAGTGAAGAACCGGCATGGGGTTCCGACAGGCACATGGTGCCGTAAAAACGGCCGTTCAGCAGTGGAGGGATGTACAGGGCTTTCTGTTCTGCGCTCCCGTAGGCGTTAATCAGGTTGGCGACACCCACCGAGAGGAACGGCAGGCCGCACAAACCCGTATTGGCCGCTTGAAACAGGGCCATGCAGGCGTTGGCGACAGTCACGGGGAGTTGCAGGCCGCCGTATTCAGCGTCCAGGCAGGAAGCGACAAATCCGGCTTCGTACAGGTTGTCCATGGCGGCTTGCGTTTCCGGAACCATCCTTACCTTGCCGTCCACCAGTTGCGCGGGCTGCTTGTCCCCGGCCTCCGCGCAGGCCAGGAAATGGTCCCGGGCGATATCCTCGGCCAGGTCGATCATGGGGTCGAATATGTCGGGTCCCTGGCCGGAGAAATACCCGCGCGCGCACAGGCTCTCGACGTCGAGCATTTCGTATATCAGGAAATCGAGATCCCTGCGGTTGATTGTTTGGGACATGTGTTTAAGAAACTCTTACAAGATTCAGAGGTTAACATCAGCATAAATCCAGAATTGTCCTCAATACCGGACGCTGATTTCCTTTAAATATGCAGCTCAGGCTCCATCGATTGGTGCAGCACGTCGATAATATCGATATGAGTTTCTTTAATACGGTAGTAAATATGGTGCTTTCCTGCCCGGATACTGTAATAGCCCTCCTTGATCTCGCTACGCTTCTGCCCCTTATCGGGACTATTAGCCGCGCTGCGCATCTTGTCCCGCAGGAGTTTCAGATACTTCCTTTTCTGCTGCTCACCGAAATTTTCTCTGGTGTACCTGCTGATCTGTTTAAGGCTGTTTTGCGCCTGCGGTGAGAGTACATAGTTCGGCATCAGACAATCAGATCATTCATAAAGCTTTCACCATCGATACCCTGTCCTTGATCCAGCTGGCTCTCACCTGCGGCTAATGTCCGGCGTAATACATCGAGCTTGATTTCTTCCTGTTCCAGCAACCGCAGACCCGCACGCACGGCGTCACTGGCTGAGGCATAACGTCCGGCTTTCACCCGTCCATCAATGAAGCTCTCAAAATGATCACCCAGCGAAACACTTGTATTTCTAGCCATTTTTCAACGCCTCATAAGATTTACAAATTTTAATTTTACCATGTATTGGTATTTCTGTATTGATAGAGTATTTTCCAATATGAAATGAGCCTGAAGGCGGGATATCTGTTTCTGGTTGCCGCGTGGTATACTGAAAACAGCTTTGGAGCGCAAAGTTTTTTCGGTCAATAAGCAGGAATAACTATGCAAATCGGCATCAACTGCGATATGGGGGAGAGCTTCAGCCTCTACAAACTCGGTGATGATGAGGGAATTATGCCGTTCATCACCGAGGCGAATATTGCCTGCGGGTTTCACGCCTCAGACCCGAATCACATGCGCACTACAGTCAAACTGGCAAAATCACACGATGTAAAAACCGGCGCGCATTTTTCCCTGCCCGACCAGGCGGGTTTCGGGCGTCGGGAGATGAAAATCGCGCGGGACGAACTCGCCAATATCATCATCTACCAGATTGGCGCGTTGAAAGCGTTTCTGGATATCGCGGGCGTACCGCTCAATCATCTCAAGCCTCACGGCGCATTATACGGAATGGCCTGCCGACAGGAATCAGTGGCGCATGCGATCGCTGACGCTGCAGTTCACCACGGGGTGCCGATCTTCGGCATGGCGGGCACTGTGCAGGAAGATGTCTATCTTTCCAGGGGCCTGGAATTCCGCTCGGAGTATTTCTGCGATCTGGATTATGACGACAACGGCGCCTTGGTAATTACCCGGACACATGACCCGGTGGACCCTGAAACAGCCGCGGAACGTTGTTTACGCGCTGTGATGGAAGGAAAAACCGAGAGCATTAACGGGAAGGAGGTGGCGGTCAGGGCAGACACCGTCTGCGTGCATTCAGACACGCCGAACGCCGTTGAAGTAGCCGGTGCAGTTCGCAACATCCTCGAACCTTACATCGATCAGAACTGAGCAATTTGCTGACAAGACTGACAGGAACGCAAGCCCTCATGCCGATAACATCCATATTATCTCCGTTACCGGGTACGTTTTATCGCAGGCCTTCGCCGGATGAGCCGCCTTACAAGAATGTCCATGACGCGGTCGCTGAGGGTGAGGTCATCGGGCTCATCGAGGTAATGAAGTCGTTTCACGAGGTGAAGGCCACCGCGGCCGGTCAAATATCCGCTTTTCTGGTGGAAAATGAAGAGGCCGTGCAGGCAGGACAGGCGCTGGTTGAACTTGACGGCTGAGTTTTTGGGACATTTCGAAAGTGGCCATCAGGAAGCTCCTGGTCGCTAATCGCGGCGAAATTGCGGTGCGGATTATCCGTTCCGCACGCGAAATGGGGATCAATACAATCCAGGTTTACAGCGACGCTGATGCAGACATGCCGGCCGTGAGCATGGCCGATGAAGCCTTGAACATTGGCCGTCCGCAGGCAGCCAGGTCGTATTTGAACCGGGAAGCGATCCTTGAGGCCGCCAGGGCTACCGGCGCCGACGCGGTGCATCCGGGGTACGGATTTCTGGCCGAGGACGCTGACTTTGCAGACGCCGTTGAAGGAGCGGGCTTGCGTTTCGTCGGTCCCTCGGGCAAGACGATTCGCCAGATGGGCGACAAGGCCCGGGCCAGGACACTGGCGTTGCGGGCAGGGTTGCCTACAGTGCCGGGAAGTACCGGGCCGATAGACAGCGTTGAGGCTGGTCTTGCCATAGCCGGAGAGATCGTCTATCCCGTGATGATCAAGGCTGTCGGTGGCGGTGGAGGCCGCGGCATCCGTACGGTAGCAAATCCGAAAGAGTTCAGCCGCCAGGCGCCGCAGGCCCGGGCCGAAGCCAGGGCAGCATTTGGCGACGACGCACTTTACATCGAAAAAGTCATTGACAGCGCCTGTCATATCGAGGTGCAGATTCTGGCTGATGGCGAATGTGCAATACACTTGTTCGAGCGTGAGTGTTCGCTGCAAAGGCGGCGGCAAAAGGTGTGGGAAGAAGCGCCATCCGTAAACATGCCGCAGGAGAACAGGGATGAGCTGTGTGCGGCAGCCGTGAAACTGGCAAAGGCAGTAAATTACCGTGGAGCCGGAACCGTTGAGTTTCTCTACGACAGGCAGACCGGGCAATATTACTTCATTGAGATGAATACGCGTATCCAGGTCGAACACCCGGTGACGGAAATGGTCACCGGGATTGACCTGGTGCGGGAGATGCTGTCTATCGCCGCCGGCCGGCCGCTCGAGATCTCTCAGCAGGACGTCGCGACAAGAGGACATTCAATAGAGGTGCGATTGAACGCTGAGGATCCTGCCAGAAATTTCCTTCCCTGCCCCGGTATAGTCGAATCACTGAATATTCCGAACGGGCCTGGCGTGCGTTTTGACGGCGCAATTTACCCGGGCTATATAATCCCTCCATTCTATGATTCATTGCTCGGCAAACTGGTCGTCTGGAATATCGATAGGGAAACGGCACTGGCGCGGCTGGCCCGTGCCCTGGATGAATTCAAGCTGGTTGGGGTAAGCACAACCAGTTCTCTTTTTCGCAGGTTAGTTGACGACGAAGACATCCGGGCCGGGCGCTTTGATACCGGCTGGCTGGAGAAGTGGCTCCGGGAAGCGTACCCGGAAGCGGGGGCATTATAGTACGAGACTTGTCATGAAACAGGAGCGAATGAAATGAAAACCCGGTATTCGTTTGGCGGTGACGAGCACCTCGTCGGTGAAGTCGATGAGGAAATGTCGCTGGAAGCGTTTTTCAAGGTATTGCTGATCACGAACATTGTCCGCGCACAGGCGATAGAGGGCCTCAGGGAAGTATGCCCGGCCAATGCGTCGTATATGGTCAAGTTCGATCCGGATGTTATCTCACCTGCCGGGATGTTGAAGCAACTACACGAAATAGAGCGATCAGTGGGAGAAGCGGATCAACGAATCGACACACGGATTATCGAGCTTCCTGTTTATTACAAGGATCCCTGGACACGTGAAACCCTGATGCGATTTCGCGACCGCCACCAAGACCCGAATTCCACTGACCTTGAATACGCGGCTCGAATAAATGGCTTTGAAAGCGATGACGGGTTTGTAGATGCGCATGCCGGTTCGCCGTGGTTCGTGACGATGATCGGCTTTGCAGCCGGTCTGCCCTGGTTATACCAGTTGGTTGAGCGCAGACGGCAATTGCAGGTGCCGAAGTATATCCGGCCCCGTACCGATACTCCCAAACAAACGATAGGTTACGGGGGCTGCTTTACTGCGATTTATTCCGTACGCGGCGCGGGTGGCTACCAGATGTTCGGTATTACGCCTGTACCTATCTTTGATCCCCGGCAGGAGGTCAGGCACCTGCGTGACTCCATGGTGTTCTTTAATCCGGGCGATATTGTCAAATTCAGGTCGATAGGGCGTTCTGAATATGACCGGATACTTGATGAAGTTGAGGCCGGAAAGCACATGCCGATTGTAAAGACGGTGACCTTTTCGCTCGATGAATGGCAACGTGATATTGAGGGTTACAACCGAAAGACCCTGGAGGTGCTTTATGGCGGTTAAGGTAATTTCCCCCGGTTTATCCACAACCGTACAGGATCTCGGCCGTCACGGCTACTATCACCTGGGCATTCCCATGGGTGGGGGTATGGATATGTTTGCCCTGCGTTGCGCCAACCTGCTGGTCGGTAACGACGAGGGGGCGGCGGCGCTCGAGGCGGTTTACATGGGGCCTGAACTGGAATTTACCTCCGACGGGTATATTGCGGTTACCGGCGCGGATATGCCTTTCCGGATAGATGGAGAGTTTCAGGAAAGCTGGGTGTGTTGCGCGGTGCGGGCAGGCCAGAGGCTCAGCTTCGATTACCTCAAGTCCGGCGCCAGGGCATATATCGCTGTATCAGGTGGAATCGATGTTCCCGTCGTGTTGGGCAGCCGGTCAACCTATGCGCTGGGCCGTATGGGTGGGTTTGAGGGTCGGGCGCTTATGGAGGATGATGTCATTCCGGTATTATCCGGCAACGGCAAATCGGTGAAAGCGGGTCGCAATCTTCCCCCCGGATACCGGCGCGAACAACCGGCCACGACGGAACTGCGCGTGATTTCCGGAATGTACATGCACCGGATCACTGATGAATCACGGACGAACTTTTTCTCGGATGTCTGGAAGGTATCTACCGAAGCGGATCGTATCGGATACCGGTTCATGGGCGGCGAGAAATTCTCGTTTCTCGAGCGCAAACAACCCTTCGGCGCGGGCTCCGATCCCTCAAACATTGTTGACAGTTGTTATCCCTACGGTTCCATCCAGATACCGGGCGGCGCGGAGCCCATCATATTGCATCGGGATGCCGTGTCGGGGGGCGGTTTTGCCGTTATCGGGACGGTGATTTCCGCTGATATGGACCTCATTGGACAACTGCAACCGAATATGGAATCCCGCTTTGTGGAGGTATCCATGGAACAAGCCCTGGCCGCACGTGAGGACCGGCAGCAGCTCCTGGACAGGGCTCGTCAGCATCTTTCGTAGTGAAAAGACTGCTCTCACCCCGTTGGGGAGAGGGGTTCAACGTCGCGGAGAACTTGCAATACCGGCGAGTAGAAGTGAATTGATGCGTCGTTCTGCATGGTCGGAACGCGAATTAAACGTAACCGGAACACTGGCGCCGAGTAATAATCCACCTGACTTTGCCCTGCCATGAAATTTGATGGCTTTACCGACCGCATTCGCGGCTTCCAGATCGTGGAATACAATAAGATCAGGATCACCGGCAACGGTTGAAGCACCCAGTTTTTTATTCTGTGCCGCGTCTTTGCTGATACAGGCGTCATACCCAAACGGCCCATCAACAAGAAAACCATCCAGTTCCTGCATCTCACAAGCAGTTTTCAGCTTTACCGCGTCAAGTGTGGCAGGCAAGGCCTCGCTGGGCTTTTCCGAGGCCGCAACAAGTCCGACTTTCACCGGCTGGATTCCCAGCGCAAAATAAAGCGGGCGCGTATTCTCTATGAATGCCTTCTTATCTTCAAAACCGGGATTGGGCACGATTGCGTTATCCGTAATTCCCAGTAATTTATGATAAGAATCCAATTCGAAAACCGTAATATTGGACAGCACCTGGGACCTTCTTATCCCGGATCTTTTATCAAGTATGCTTTTTAAGAAAACCGCTGACTCTATATTTCCCTTCATTAAAATTTCTGCCTCACCTCCTTTAGCTGCCGCAACAGCCACATCCGCACAAGCTCGTGCGGTGTCTGCGTCACGGATATCGAAAAGGTTTCCATCGGCATTAATGTTTTTGAGGCGTTTACGGATCTCCTGTATGGGGCCGGAAACTATGGCATGACTGATAATTCCTGTCTGCAATAATGTTTCGACACTTGACAGCACCGCTTCGTCAGCGCCACCAGCAATGGAAACTGCCGATACATTGAATTGTTGTTCAGATAAATCCTTGAAACTTCTTACAGGGTTCATTGTCGAGCGTTATAGCGGGCAGTGGCCTGCTCCGGTATTGGCCAGTCCATGTATTGACCTCCGGCATCAAGCGCAGCTATTACGGTTTCAGCCAGAGCCTGATTTTCATTGCTGCCGGCAAAGACAAAAACAGGCGCCAGATTTTCCATTTTAGACGTAAGCCGCTCAGTCAGCTTTTTACTGTTGGCCAACCCTCCGGTTAATACGATACCGTCTATTTTGAAATCCATGGTAGCGGCCATGGCTCCGACTGCTTTGCCTACCTGGTAGAGCATCGCATCGTAAATCAGCGCCGCGTTGTCGTCGCCTTTTTTGATCCGCTGCTCCACTTCCCGCATATCACGGGTACCCAGGTATGCAAAGACGCCGCCCTGTCCATAGAGTTTTTTCAATAATTCAGCTTTTGTCCATTTGCCTGAATAACAGGCTTCAATCAACGGGACAGGAGGCAGTCCGCCGGTGCGTTCAGGGGTAAAGGGAGAGCACTCCATGCGGTTACTGTTGTCAATAAGTCTGCCTCTGTCCACTGCTGCGATGGAAAATCCGGCTCCCAGGTGCGCGACAACCAGGCGGAGTTCCTCCACAGTCTTTTCGAGAAGTCTTGCCAGTCGGCGGACAGTTGAACGGATATTAAGCGCATGTACAAAACTGAAACGATGAAATTCAGGGTTGCCTGATATCCTTGCCATGTCGGTGAATTCATCTACGCCGACAGGGTCCGCAATAAATGCTTCGACACCATATACTCCCGCAAGCCGATGAGCCAACGGCGCACCCAGGTTACTGGCATGTTCATACACAGGGGTTTCAAGTGAAAAACGGACGAGGTCATCATTAACCCTGATGACACCGGGCGGCACCGGTGTCAACATACCTCCCCGACCTGCGCAGGCGACCAGTCGGGGTATATTCTCACCGTTAATATGGCGCCGGACAAAACCGAGTACAAGCTGATAACGGTATTCCAGTTGATCACTTATTGCTTCGAACCGGCCCACCTCGCTGTCGCTATGCTCTATCACTTCTCCCGCAGTGCAGGAAACAAGGCCATTATTTGTTTCGTAAAATGCGCAGCGCGTGGTTGTAGCGCCGGGATTCACCGTTATTATCAGCCTGGGTTGCATTGGAGCATACTGCTGCTGATTTCAGAATTCTTTAGTGATGTTTAAGACGAAGCCCTGGCACAATTCTTTTCCCCCACACTCACTATCAGCGTCATTCCAGGAAATATCAAATCCAAAACCTGCAAAATACCTGGAAATACCAAGAGCATAATGTGAGTAGGCAAGGTTGATATCATCCACGTCGAGGTATCCGTATGATATATAGCCACTGAGTTCTGCGGGTAGCGATATTGTCAGGCCGGAAGTAACATAAATACTGGTTCCTCCATCGCCAAAATAATCAGGTGAAATCGCTACACCGCCATTCAACACCGGGGCGAGGTCGCCGCTGAATTCATAGCTGATGCCGGCTATAAACTCATAATAATTATACTGGCCTGTTCCATCATCTTCGTTTTGACCTGGATAACCATAGCGCTTGACGCTGATATCGTACCCCAGTCCGTTATCAAGCTCATTTGCATACCCGGCATAGATATGCCACTCAACCTTCGCCGGATCAGAGGCATCCGAATTAAAATCTATGGAAGATACCCAGGAACCCAGATAAAACCCTGATGTGTGCCCGATGTCAAGACCGCCGGAAACCGCCCATTCCTCATTGGAAAAGGTCGTTCCATAATACTTGTAGTCATTTGTCAAGCCAATATTGGCACTTAAGCTGAAACCTTCCTGCGCATAAATTGATCCGGGAACTATAAAAAGCAGATTTGCCAGGAATAATGTTTTTAAAAATTTCATTTTATACAAGTCTTCATGCAAATTGACCGGACAGTAATCCGCCTGCGGCTCGAACTTCGGCCGGTAACTTCAACGCACGCAGTATCTCGAACACTGTGGCCGCTGCCGTAGAAAAGACCGGCACATCGCAGGTTCGCTGCACAATATCCAGTGCGGCGAGAGAAGGCATCTGCACACAAACGGATAGCACCACGGCATCTGCATTTTGCGTCGAAAGTTTCTTGACGATATCCACCAGGGCCAGGGGATCGCGGGCGCCCACCTCAAGATTATCCGGGATTTCAAGTGATATTGCGTCGAGTACTTCAATACCTTCGCCTTCTATATAGGTGATCACCAGGTCCGTGAGACTTTTCATGTAAGGCGCTATGATGGCTATCTTCTTCGCTCCGAGCGCTTTTGACGCTTCTATCAGGGCGCCGGCGCTTGTAATTATCGGCAACTCAACACCATCTGCATTACACACTGCGCGCAGCGAGCGCTCCGTCTCGCGATGGTAGCTCGTACCCTGACACATAATGGCCACCAGACACGCCGAAGCGATCACATCCACGCGTGCATCGATCAGTTCACTTGCGCAACGGGCCATGTGTGCGTTCATGGCAGTCAACTCATCCTTGCTGACTGTTTTCATCGGCGCGCGACTCGAATGGAAAGTAAAGCCCACCCCGTCAGGCACGAAGGCGCGCCGTAACATCAACGGCACTTCAGTTTCCATCGTTGTATTTGAACTTGGGACGATCTGGCCGATGCGGTATGTCTTCGTTGCGCTCATTGCTCAATATGCCGGCAGGTCATGTATTTCTCGCTGGCCGGGGACAAATTTTAAATCTGTCCCCTTTTCTGTACATCGTTAAGGAACGACAGAACTGCTTCATTAAAAACTGCAGGTCTTTCGGCGTAGCCCAGATGTCCGACACCCGTGATTTCAACAAGCCTTGCCCCCGGTATGAGGCGGGCGATCTCCTCGCCTCCCTCTTTGGGCAGCACCAGGTCGTGTTCTCCGGTGATAACCAGCGTAGGAATATTGATGCCGCCGAGATCCGCACCCACATCAAAATCGCGTAGTCCTTCAGTCATTACCTGGGTATAGATACACTTATCATTACGCACAAGCAACCCGGCAACCCATGTCCGCAGTTCCCGGCTTGCGTTGGCGGAACAGGCCTGTTCGACCACGAGCTCGGCATACTCCTCAAGCGGCAAATTGCGGAGCGCCTCTACCCGTCGTTCCAGAACGTCGGATGGGATGCTCATGCGCGGCGCCGTATGGCATAGAAGCAGGCTGCGGCACAGGTTGGGGTGGGCAAGCGCAAGCGCTTGCCCAATAAAACCACCCATGGAGGTGCCGAGTATATGGCAGCGACCGAGATCCAGTCGCTCGATCAACACGGCGATATCTTCTGCGAGGATATCGATAGCATAGTCACCGGGACCATCCGGGTGACTGGACTGACCAAACCCGCGCAGGTCGACTGCCACCGTATGAAAACGTTGGGAGAAGACCGGTATCTGGTTTATCCACAGCGCGCTGCTCATGCCAAGACCGTGGATCAGTATTAACGGTTCTCCCTCACCGGACTGCTGCACGAACAGTTTCACCTCGCCTGTATCGACGATCATGTTCGTTTAACACAATGCGTGAAAAGAGTCACACGTGCGACACACGCATGTCTACGGGTACGACCTTGCCCTCATCCACAATCAGTTCGTCGTCGAGCATCAGGGTACAATTCTGCATGGGCAGATCGAGGTGGCAGGGCGTATCGTTACCGCCCCCGAACTCCGTATCCGGCCCCATGGAGAACAGCACGTTGCCGTAACAGGCGCGCCCGTCCATGCCTATTCCCGGCAGGTCAACGGCCCACTTGCAGGCGGCGTTCAGCCCCCAGCCGATATGCGAGATGGCATAGGCACGCGGGTCCTGGTATTCATCGATAAACTCCTTCAGCAGGCCCGCATCCGGGCCACCGTTGATTTCGATGACAGCACCATCCCGAATTACAAACTCGATCGGTGACTTGACGAATCGCTTGAGTGGAAAAATGATGTCGTTTGTATCCATGACCACGCGACCATTGACACCTTTATCCGCGGCCACGGTAGCCAGAAACCCCCCTGGCCAATGATCCCAGCGCCCGGGAGTGCAGGTATAACCGTATTCGGTAAGTACCGTTTTGCCGTTAAGGTTATAAGTCACATCGGCGCCCGCCGCGTTGGTAAAACGCAGGGTTTTGGCTCCACTGAGCCGGCGTTCGCCCGCTTCCACCCGTTTGCGCAATTGCGGTGTCGGAAACAGCCGTTCAAGGATTTCCCGGGGCTCCACTACCAGCAGCACACGCGTGCCTGCCTCCTGCATGGCTATCTGCTCACGGGAAAACAGCAGCAGCATGTGGTCAACCACCATATCCGCATCACAGCACTGCTGCAGCACCGCGGGGTGCTCGCTGAGCGGATTTTTGCCGACGTTCGCGATACGCTCACTGGCGTCTACGGCCTGTTCGACCCGCAGGTTGGCGTCTATGACGTGAGCGCCGAGCTCGGAGGCTGCGCTGAGGGAGGATTCGGCGTAGTCGCGTAACAGGTCTCCCTCGGACAGCACGGCGATAGTCTGCCCCGGTCCGACCTCACACAGTCTGAGTTCATCGAGAAAAATATCTTTCATTGTCTTGTCCATCATGCTAATCCCCGTTTAAGCCTGTGCCGGACCGAAGGACTTCGAATAACCGCCGTCGGTGGCCTCAGGATATTTCAGACTGGTCTCGGCCAGGAATTCGGAGCAATCGTCAAGGCGTTTCCGGCGCGCGTCTTCATCCTCGTCGAGCAGTTGATCGAGGTAGTAGTTGATCAGGTGATGAATGGCGCGCTCCAGTTTGACGGTCGGCCCCGGCCGAAAACCGCGCGAACTGATGCCTGTCTGCAAAGACTCCAGCATTGCCAGGTCTTCAGTCGCGACGAGCTTGATGAAATCCGCGTAGATCTGGTTCTTCTCTGCGAAACCGGGCTCACCGAAAAATGCTTCCGGAAGTTGTGTATAGATAGTTACATGGGTGCGGTTGACATCGATCGGCGTAGCGACCCAGGGCTGGATAAGATCATGCCGGCCGAATATGTTCATGGTCGGGCGGACCCAGGTTGTGCATGCGAATTTATCGGTCACCTTGCCCTCCAGCCAGGGCATCGGGCCAAACAGCGTAACGCCGTTCGGGGCCATGGTATAGCTCTCGTACACGGCATTGTAGCCGTTGCCGTTGAGATTGAAGCGGAAGTCATTGATTGGAAAGTGGCCGCCGAATGACGTACCGTGAATGACGCCGACGTGGTACATGTCCATCAGGTTTTCAGGTACAAATTTCCAGTTGCACGGGACTTCAAATTCGAATTTGTCCGATGTCCTGGTGTCCTCGGGTTGCAGGAAACCTGCGAATTCACGCACGCCATCATCGTCCAGGCAGTCATTAAGCGGGCGGCACTCCGGGTCGAAATTAACGAATACATATCCGCCCCAGGTGTCGAGGTTCACAGACGGCAGGCTACAGGACTTGAAGTCATAGTCGGTAACTTCCGTACTGTGCGGCGCCGCTTTCAGCTTTCCGTCGAGTGTATATGACCACGCGTGATAGCGGCAGGTGAAAAGCCTGGCATTACCCCGGCCGACCGCCACCTCTACGCCGCGATGCGCGCAGAGATTCCTGAAGGCGCGCAGTACACCATCTCTATCGCGACAGACTACCAGGGGTTCGCCGGCAATACGCGTGGCATGGTAGTCGCCGGGTTTCCCGAACTCCTCAACGCGCCCCACGCACAACCATTCGCGCATGAAAATGGTATCGATCTCACGCTGGAAGATTTCCTCAGAGCTGTAAAAAAAACCGGGCAGGTGCCCTGATTTGAGAAGATGAGAGCGGGTTTTTTCGATTAGTTTTCGAGTTTCTGAATCAAGTTCCGGAATAAGCGACATCGATCTGTTCCCCCTGTTTGAGTAATGTTCTGTCAGGTTGATATATCACCGTTTACGCTGCCGCGAGCAGTGTAAACGTCTGGGTTGTGACCGGAACGCGTTCCAGTTCCTCACGGACGTCGTCACCCTGCGAAACCGGCGAGAGATAGCGCCCGGTGAACGACAGTTCGATGCTTTCAGCATCATCGAAGGGGTACGGGTCCAGGGCATAGACTCCGGTCTCAACGGGTTTGATGGCGACTTCCGTATCCTCTGAAGCGTTCAACGGCACGTGAGAGAAGCTCGCTTCTTCACGCGCGCCTTCATGGACGCAGTTGAAATACAGCGCCAGCGTATCGAAGAACTGCAGCTGCTTGTAATTCTGGAACAGCCGACTCTCCTGGGTTAAAGAAGCCGTCTCGGGGTCACTTTCCAGTTGTGTCCTGAGACGTTTTTGCCGTTCAATTTCGCCCTCCAGCATCGCGTCGGCCAGCGCCCGGTTGTCGTCGGCAAGGCTGTCGAGCAGTACTTTGTCCGACATCCCGTAGCGTCCGTTATACAGGCCCCAACTGTGCATGCTGGACATGAGGCCGCAGTAGGGATGATGCTCACTGTTGGCATCCGGGGAGGCGCTGCTGGTCTCGACTATGTTCGCGAATGGTGTCTTCACCAGGTTGTACGGCAAGCCGGTTGCCGGGTCGCGCAATGCCTGTGCGTCCAGGTCGCGCCAGCCAATGTCGTGATGTTCGATGACGTGCAGCATCAGCGCACGCGGTTCGACCGGTTCAAACTGTTCGTTGCCGAAATGCTCGGCGAAGCGCGCGCAGAGCGCGGTATGTTGGTCCATGGTGATGACGAAGTGTTCCGCACCTTCAGCTGCACTTTGTACGATCATGGTATGTCTCCTGTAGAGCTGCGTTGTTTGGAGGCAGGGGGGACGGACTTGAAGTCCGTCCCCGGGATTTCTGCCGTATAGATTGTATTGTTCGGGCGCGCGTGTGCATTATTGGGCAACGAAACCTCCGTCAACCGAGAGAACGGACCCAACGGTGAAACTCGCCTGGGGTGAGCACAGCCATACCACTGCGTGCGCGATTTCTTCCGCTTCCCCCATCCTGCCGATCGGCTCGCGTGAGATGATTGCATCGATGATTTCGGGCCGGCCTTCCAGGATTTTATCAACCAGCGGCGTTTGCACCGGACCGGGGCAGACCGCGTTGACGCGTATGCCGCTTTGCGCATATTCCAGCGCTGCGGTTTTAGTTAATCCGATAACGCCATGCTTGCTCGCGGAATAAGCGGGCATGCCGTTCGAACCCACGAGCCCGAAATTTGATGCGTTATTGACGATGGCGCCGCTGCCCTGTTTCAGCATCTGCGCGATCTCGTATTTCATGCACAACCATACGCCCTTGAGGTTTATCCCGGTGATTCGATCCCAGTTCTCTTCGCTGCAATCTGCCGTTTGACTGAGTTCACCCTGGATGCCGGCATTATTGAACGCGCAGTCGAGGCTGCCATAAGCAGCGACCGCGGCGCCAACCATGTTTTCAACCGCTGCGGACTGCGACACGTCCGCGACCACGAACGTCGCTGTTCCCGACGCGGCTTCGATCAGTTCAAGGGTTTCCGCGCCACCCGTCTCGTCGACATCGGCGACGACGACATTGGCTCTGGCAGCCGCGAATGCAATAGCGGCGGCGCGGCCGATCCCCGACCCGCCGCCGGTGACAAGTGCTGTTCTGCCTTCGAGCATGTTGCCCATGGTCCTGTTACTGGTACGTGTCGAATCTCTCCGCCTCGACCATGTTCAGCCTGGCGGGGTTCTTGTACATCTCGACGAGGTTGCAGACTTCCACGAGCGATAAAGCCATGTTGCACAGACGCCGGGCATCCTCGGGCATCTCGGCGTAATGGTACTGGTTGAGGTACACGATAATTTCTTCCAGCCGCCCCCACATCGCATCATAAAAATCGTGAATCTCGTCCAGCGAAGAGCCCACGCGTTTTGCAATACGCTCACGTTCGGTCGGCAGCGACCACTCCAGGTATTTCTTGAGATCGAGGAACGGCTCAGGTAACACGGCCATGGTCAAACCTGCTCCATTTCGCGTTCGAGGACCCTGTGAAAATGCCGGATCGGCAGCTCCTCGTCCTGCATGATCATGTGCGGGCGGGCGCGGGAGGCGAGCCCTTTCTGGATCTGCTCGTGCTGGAACGCATCTTCCATCAAGGTATCCCGTAAACGGAGGATGGTCCATTCCTGGTTCAGCCGTTGCGCGACATTTTCCGCTTCCGGGAAGTGATAGCGCATCTCCCAGATACAGCGGTCGACGGCGAGTGGCCAGAAATTATAGGTCATGAAAAAATCGCCCGACACGCCTTCAAAAAGAAGGATGGCGGAATTCGGAAACAGCAGGTACCAGTCAAAATTGCTGATGCGCTGGCTCATGCGCACATCGTTGACCGCGCTGTCCAGACTGTTGAGCAGGGCATCGGTCGGCAGTGGCTGGTGGTTCGGGTTGTACTCACACGACCAGACGCTGTGGTAGTTATACAGGTTCACGTTCGAGAAACGGCAGAACCTGTCGTCCTTGAGCACGAACGCATCGCCGATGGTAAAGCGGTGCTGGACGGGGAGGTGATACAGCTCGTTCTGCGCATCGATCCCGGTCTTCCAGTTGGCGGCTTCCTCGACTTTGTAAGTCTTGAGCAACTGCATCTTCTCAAAGCCGGCGCCGTCGAGCTGGGTCCCCAGGCCGCCGAGGAACTCGCGCAAGGTCTCGGCGGGTTCCGGCGAGAGATT
Organism: Gammaproteobacteria bacterium; assembly: GCA_028819495.1. Lineage (GTDB taxonomy): Bacteria > Pseudomonadota > Gammaproteobacteria > Eutrophobiales > Eutrophobiaceae > JAAXHV01. The sequence goes on from JAPPLI010000149.1 coordinate 31,347, forward strand.
GATAAATATGAAACCTTCCCAGATGTCACAGTTGATTGGGGTCAGACCATACTGGTCCTTGTCGAGATCGAAAAAGTTTTCCTCATCTGGCACGAACGCCAGTTTTCCTTCAGGCGAGAACGCCCAGCCGTGAAAGTTGCAGCCGAACCGGCCCGGACACCTGCCGCGTTTCTCTTTCATGATGAGAGTATTACCCCGGTGCGGGCACACGTTGTGAAACGCGCGTACTTCGTCATCATCGCCACGGACGATGAGGATGGATACGCTGCAAACGGCAAGATCCCGCACGAAAAAATCGCCGCCTTCAGGGATTTCACTGACCCGGCCCATCATCAGCCAGTGACGCCTGAAAATAAGCTCCCGTTCCCGTTCAAAATATTCCGGGTTTATGCAGGGCTCCGTGGATACCAGTCCGGTATCTGCATCGGGGTATTTCTCGGACCACTGTTTGTCTATCAATCGGGTTTGCATGATTTCACCTCCAAATCAGATAACCTCTACTGCCAATGCGCCAACTCGGTCAACTCGCCTGCGGCTGGTTCACATTGTTAATCAAATCCATCACCTGCTGCGGACCTATCGGGGTCACCAGCGGCACCAGGGCGCCGTCATGGTCGGACAAGGCATCCGCCAGCGCATTCGATAACGCGATATGGACCGATAACATCGCAGCCTCGCCGGCGCCTTTGAAACCGCCTTCGGTAATCGGTGACGGAGTCACGACATGTTCGCATTGGATGTCGGGCAGGTTTACTGCGTTCGGGATCAGAAAATCCATGAACGACGCGTTTTTAAGCTGGCCGTTCTCATCGTAATCCAGCGATTCCATCAGGCCCATGCCGAGTCCCTGCGAGGCGCCGCCGCGCATCTGCCCGTCGACGACTTTCGGGTTGATCATGTTGCCGCAATCCTCAACTGCAACGATACGTTTGATATCGATGATCCCGGTTTGCGGGTCCAGTTCAATCGTTACCGCATGCGAGCCGTTTGCATACGCGGCCGGCGGGTCGTAGTGCCGCGTGGACGCCAGAACAGGTTCCACTTCGTCCTCATCCGGACGGCTGTAGCGGTCGTAATAGGTGATAAAAGCGATTTCAGCAACCGTTTTGCTGATAGCCCGTGAACCCTTGACGAAAATCTCTCCGTCTTCAATGGTCAGGTCAGCTTCATTCGCTTCCATCACGTGCGCCGCAATTTTCAACAATTTTTCGCGCACGTCAGTCGCTGCCCGAATAACCGAACCGCCGCCGATTACTGCGCTGCGGCTCGCAAACGTACCCATGCCGTAGGACCCCGTTGCAGTGTCGCCATCGAGTACTTTGACATCTTCAAAAGGCACCCCCAGAACATCCGCTGCGACCTGGGCCAGAGTCGTTCTCTGCCCCTGCCCGTGGCTGAACTGTCCGCTCTTTACCGTAACCTTCCCGCTCGGATCCATTTCAACCGTTGTCGAATCGTGCAACGTTGCGGGAAAACCGCTTTCCCGCGCCGAATGACTGCCCCAGTTCGTTTGCTCGACGAAAAATGACACGCCAATCCCCCTCAGTTTACCTTCCTCCGTAAGCCGGGGCTGCTTCTTTTGCTGTGCGTAATCCGATGCGTCCAGACACTTATCCAGCACTTTATGGTAGTCGCCGCTGTCATAGGTTTGATTCGTCACCGTGGTATAGGGAAATTCATCGGCGCGGATGAAGTTCTTGCGGTAGAGATCGGTGATATCCAGGTTGAGCAGGCGGGCCGCCTTCGTCATCACCATTTCGCGCGCATAGCAACCTGCAGACCAGCCAACTCCGCGATAAGCGCCGGTGTTCATTTTATTCGTCAGGCACACCACCGTTTCAAACTCGATATTCCGCACCGTGAACGCGCCGGGAGCGCCGGTATTTGCCGGAACCGATTCAATCAGACCCGACCAGGGATTTTGCGAATAAGCGCCGGAATCGCAGATATTCCTGATTTTCATGCCGGCCATGGCGCCGTCGCTCTTGAACGCGAGGGACATGTAAATGGTGCATTGCTTCGCGTGGGACGCCCCGAGCAGGTGTTCGCGCCGGTCTTCGGTCCACTTGACCGGCTGTTTAAATTCCTTTGCCAGCCACGGCAGGATAAACTCTTCCGGGAAGAAATGCGCCTTCTGCCCGAAACCGCCACCTACGGTTGGTGCAACTACCCGGATAATCTGCTCCGGGATACCGAGATGCAGCGCAATCGACGTGCGCAGGAAATAAGGCATCTGGGTCGACGACCACACCGACAGGGTATCGTCCCAACCCCAGGTCGCCACCACGCCGCGCGTCTCCATCGGCGCAGCCGAGGTTCGACCGGTCGCGATCTTTTCACTGACAACGAGATCCGCCTCAGCAAAGGCTTTGTCCACGTCTCCGTTACTGAACGAGTCCTCATAATAGATGTTGCTGCCGAGGTCTTCGTGCAGGAGCTCGGCATCCGGCTGCATCGCATCTTCAACGTTGTTATATGCCGGCAGGGGTTCGTATTCCACCCCGATCAATTCGACGATATCTTCAGCAATGTAGCGGCTTGGCGCTACCACGGCCGCAATAATCTCACCCACGAAGCGCACTTTGCCGGTTGCCAGAAACGGCATGAACACCGGCTTCATGGTGCCGCGCGTGCCTGGTATGAAGGTCTTGAAACCAGCGCCTAAATCATCGTTCGTGATAATGCGCACACAGTCAGGATGCTGCCGCGCCTTATCAAGATTGAGGCTTTTGATGCGTGCGTGCCCATGCGCGCTCCTGAGGAAGGCCACTTCCAGCATCCCCGGTATCTTGATGTCATCGACATACTTCGCCTGCCCCATCAGGATCTGCGGGTCCTCGGTGCGCTTGCGTGATTCGCCGATGTACTTTGTCGCTCCACCCAATGCGATCGGTTCTTTCATGGTCAGTATCCTCGATTAAGCCTCGCCCGATGACAGGGCCGCCACGGCCGCTGCCTCGACCGAGTCGACAATGTCATGATAGCCGGTACAACGGCACAGGTTACCCGACAGCGCTTCACGGATTTCCGCGCGGGTCGGGGTGGGGTTTTCCTCGAGAAACGCCTTCATGCTCATCAGGATCCCGGGTGTGCAGAACCCGCATTGCAGACCCTGGTTTTCCCAGAAGGCATTTTGCAAAGCGTTCAGTTTGCCGTTCTCCGCCAGCGATTCCACTGTCTCGATTGCCTTGCCTTCCGCCTGCAACGCGAATGTCAGGCAGGAACGCACCGGCAATCCGTCCACCAGGATCGTGCATGACCCGCAGATACCATGTTCACAGGCGACGTGTGTGCCGCTGAGATCAAGTTCATGCCGGATAAAATCGGATAACAGCATGCGCGGTTCTATTTCCCTGTCGTAGGAGACCCCGTTTACATTGAGGGTGATCTTTTTTTTCTCAACCATATTCTGCTCCTGTGTCCCGGTTCTAAACGGTTACTGCCCGGCTGAGTGCATCTTCAAGCGCCCGGGCAGTCAACGCTTGCGCGGCATTGCGGCGATATTCCGCGGTGACGTGTACGTCGGTTTCCGGATCGATAATCCCGCGCACACTGGCTGCCGCCTCCTGCACCAGTTCGGGCGAGCACTGATTTCCGAGTAACGCATCCTCTGCTTCCCTGGCCCGTACCGGGGTTGCGTCAACTCCGAACAATGAAACCCTGGCATAACTACACTTGCCATCGCTATCCAGGTCGATCACGGCCGCGCTGCCTGCCAGTGAGAAATCACCCGCGCGTTGGGTGATTTCATGGAATCCCCACCCGCTGGTCTGCGGCGGCGCCTTGAACAGGATGGATGACAACACTTCATCAGTCTTCAGAGACGTTGTCATGTAGGTGATAAAAAAGTCCTCCGCCGGGACCACAGTTTTATTCGATGCGCTTTCTGTTTCAAATTCCGCATCCAGTAATAACGACATGGCGGGCAGTTCGGAAGCCGGGTCTGCGTGGGCGATGCTGCCGCCTACCGTGCCCTTGTTACGCACCTGGAAATGGGAAATGTGCTCGATTGCATGAACCAGTACCGGTATTCGTTGGCGCAGGCCTGCATGCTTTTCCGTAAATCGCTGGGTGGTGGTAGCTTTCACCCTCACGCCGTTCTGCTCATCAACAACAAGATTGGGCTCCTCCACGTTGCTGACATCTATCAGAACACTGGGTGTGGCCAGCCTGAAATTCATCGCTGCAATGAGACTTTGTCCGCCGGCCAGGATCTTTGCATCATCTCCATGTTCCTTTAACAAGGCGCACGCGTGTTGTAAATTCTCAGCCCTGTGGTAATCAAACTTCGCTGGTTTCATATCTCACACCTTTAACAGTCAGTTTGGCGTTGGTACAAAATGATTCTCCATCTCATTAATCAGGTCCTTGAAAAACTCCTTGGTCATGTGCTTTGAAATGCCTGTTATAACCCTCCCCCCGATGCTGGCGATCAGTCCGCCTACGTTAGCATCACAGGACCAGCGCATCAAAGTACCGGCAGAGACTGCTTCCAGAAGGCAATTCACTTCCATATTCACAAAACCCGGTTTGCCGGCGCCCTCGGCATTAAGAAGGTAACGGTGAGGAAACTCAACATCGGTAACCCGGATTTTTCCTTCATAGTCGCCTTTTATTGCCGCTACCCCCAGCGACAGTGTTATCTTATACCCGCCGTCTTCATCGGGCATCAAAGACTTGCAGCCAGGGATGACCTTGACGAGGATATCCACATCGTGTAACGCACTCCATACCTGTACAGTGTCGTACGGGAACTCGGCACGACCTTCAAGTTTCAAATTACTTTCCTCTGGTAATAACCAACCTCGCTAAAATGTAAACTTCAACTCAGTGAACAGCGAATCATTTCTCTGGAACTCGCCGAAAAATGAATCCAGGTTGCCGGAAATAACGTTGAGGCCGACACGGGCAGTCAACTGAGCGTTGAAATTGTAGCCGACCAGGGCGCGCACCCACGACGCCCGTTGACGGTGGCCGAATTCATGCAGGCCGAACAGTTCCACGTGCAGTGTCTTGCCCGGCAGGAAGTCATTGAACATGAACAGGGTTGCGACATGTCGCGTGCGGTTACGGAGGCCGTTGAAACCGTTGGACGCGCCGCCGATGATATACCCTCTGTCGCCGCAAAGCGGTTGTGCGGCGCAGGCCACAGAATCCAGGTGCGTAAACTGGCCGGGTGTCGGGTCGCGCAGGATTTCGTCACGCCAGATCTGGGCCGATACAAACCAGGGTGTCTTGAACAGGGTTCTGGGACCGATATAGAGATATTGGTCCAGACCTATCAGGGCGGTAACACTGTCGGCTGTGACTGTCTCAAGGTCCGGCTCATAAAAGCGTTGTCCGAAATTGTAGACGATCTCGCCGCGCATCACCGTGCCCGCGAGCTGGCCGGGCAGGAACTCCAGGGCCTTGTCAAAGGAGGCGCCAATCAAGTCGTAACGGTGGCGGGTAAAATCGATGCCTCCGCCAATTGCCCGTGGTCCGGCTATATCAAAAGCAAAACCTGCGTTTATGCGATTGCCAAGAATATAAAACGGGATATCCTCAAACAGGTGGCCGTAATGGAATGAATAGGTCATATCCGAGAACGGCCCGAGATCACCACCTGTACGCGCCCGCCAGCGCACAAAGACTTCAGATTTGTCGATGGCATCACCCTTATCCCAGGCATCGCCGTCGAAGAAATGCGGTTCACCGAACAGGTTGGCCGATACATTGATAACCTGGTCCGCAAAGTCCACAACTGCCAGGGTGTAGGGGTGTTGCCCCTCTCCTTCCGCCCAGAAACCGGGGAAACGGGCTGGCGTGTAGTCCCAGTTCCAGACCACCTGCAACTCCTTGGAGATACCCGGAAGCCACTCTACCCTGGACAGGTCATACTTTATATTCAACATGTCCTGCGGGATCATGAAGCGCTCCTGCTCGAAGGTGAGCGGATTACGGAAGTTGCGCGGTGTTATGACATCCAGTACGGTCACGCCGTCGGAACGGCCCCAGGTCACTATCTGCCGGCCGGCCCGGATATGCAGCGGGTGATAATTGATATCCAGGTAGGCTTCACGGACCAGGGGGTCCCAACTGTCGTGCAGGCCGCTCTCCAGGTTACTTTCCCAGTGTGTGGCAATGGAATTATCCTTGTCTTCGAGGTCATACATAGCGTCATAGTAGGCGCGTAACTTCAACACCGGTGTTATATTTTTAATACCCTTGTATACCATCTCGAGGCTCAACTCGGTACGCAGTGCATTAAGCGTATCGTACTCGGACCGGTTGCTCGGCGTGCCCAGTGCGCCCGGCCCAAGGAAAACACCTGGCGCTACTGCGAGGGAAAACTCTCTGCCCTGGTCAGGCTTGCCGCCAATGCGGAAGTCGCCCAGTACAAAGACCTCTCCACTGACTTCAAAGTCTCCAAATTCATACCGGGCAGAACTTTCCCCCGACCACCCGGACAGCGCTACGGTAATTACAGATAAAAAGACTGTGAGATAACGTCGATTTGAATTAATCATGCCTGTTTCCTCCAATATAAGATTTAAGGCACCTCTAAAAGTTAGAGGTTCCATTTACAACATCCTCATAATCATGCGCACTCCGCGCTAACCGAGTCGGATATGACCGCGCCAACACGATCATCTTTCGTCCGGGGTCCTCCCCCCTTGTCTTCCAGGTCCAGTCCACGCGTCAGAAAACCGGGTCGCAGCATGCTCCATACTACCGGGGCTGCGAAGAAGCTGAACAGAAACGTGGTCAGCAGGATAAGCGCCATGCTGAAACCAACATAACCAACGTAGAGCGGGACTATGGAAACCGCCAGACAACCGGTAAAAAGTGCAGTAAATGAAAAGATCAAAGGCTCCCGAACCAGCGTAAAGGCGTCAAACAGGGCGCGTTTGAAATTTCCATCTTTCGAGAATTCTTCACGAAAGCGGTACAGGAGATAAACTTCCGCATCGATCCCGACACCGCTGGCGATAGCCAGCGCCGCGGTAACGTTTGAATTGAATTCGATCCCAATCAGGTGTATCAGGAACATCCAAATCAGGATGCCGATGGCAAGCGGGAACATCAGCAGCAGGGGGGCTATTACGGATCGCAACATCAATGCTGCTGCAATAAATGACCCTAACGCGCTGAACAAGGTGGCAAGCACCATCCATTTTTTGATGGAACGATTAAACGCATCCGCGATACCGACATTGCCTGCCGCCAGTTCCAACTCGACATTAAGCGCTTCGGTGTCCCAGTTTGCCTCCACGTACTCGTTCGCCCGCCGGATCAATGCCGCCACCGTACCCGGGCTGGTATCCCGCACGAAGGCAATGATTGCCGTGTTCCGGTACTCCGGGTCCACGACAAAGTCAAACGCGCCGGGCGTACCTCCCGTCAGGAAGTAGATAGCCTCGTTCACCGCCATTTGCGCACGGCCTTCAGTCGGGACCCTGAAATGCTCGTCCTGGTCCTCATTCAGGAACCGGTTCATGATCTTGATATAGAAGGGCAGGCCGACGACCGCCGACACCTGTTCCGCCTCGGCCAGGTGCCGGGAAAGGTCATCCATCGCAACCAGGGCCTCCGGGGTCTTGGCGTCGCCGGGGTTTTTGCCTTTGGCAAGAATGGCGAGCGTGTAGACGCCGCCGAACAACCGGGTGATCTCCTGTTCCATCTCGTAGAGTTCATTACCCTCCCAGGATTTAGTCAGGTAGTTATGCACGGCGTACGTATTGTTCTGGCCGGTACTGATCTCAGTGGCGAGAAAACGCCCGATTGCAGTATCCTTGCCCAGGGGTATCGATTGCCAGATACTCAACGAGATCACCAGCACAAAACCGGTCAGGCAAATCACGGTCCATTGCATGGTGGGGTTGTAAATGAGCGGCCGCACCATGACCGCCGTGGTCCTGTAGATCAAACCGCGCTGCGTTTTGCGTCCTACCTGGGCGTATGTCATGGCCTTGCGTATGCTCGCGGCAGGCATGTATGACAGCAGCGCCACCAGGAATGTCGGCACAATGACGATGATTGCCAGCAGCCCGAATGCGGTGACCTGGCCCAGGACCCGGACATTGTCGAAAGGAACAAACGAAAGCACGACAAATGCCATCAGGTCGGTACAGAGCACCACGATCAACGGGCGCGTCATATGTATGAGAGTCTGCTCCAGTCCCTCCGGCACTGACCGTTCTTCGTCCAGTTCGTCGGTCAAAAAGCGCTTGATAAACAAGACGCTGTGAGATGCCGCCACTGCCAGTATGATGAAAGGCGCAATCAGTGCGGCTGACGAAGTGAGCACGTCGCCTGCAAAAATGCGCTGAAATGCAAAAGCCCAGGTCGAAGCCATGACTCCCACGCAAAGCGGCGGGAGAACGCCTGTGACCGACCTGAAGGCGAAGATCAGCACGATCGCGATTACCGTTACCACCAGGATGAAGGCGCCCAGGATATAGGGCAGGCCGTCACTGTTAACCCATCCAATCAGAATGGGGGAACCGGCTGCCGTAACGTCATGCGTCCCGTCGTTCTCCGTGCCGATAATTCTCTGCACCTCCTTGTAGATGGCGATCGGGTCCGTTACCGGCAGTTCAAGTCCTTCACGCACGTCCTGCAGTCCGGTTCTGAAATCCGCCTGGATGATCGCTGCGGACCAGTCCTTCGAGACCAGTGCGCCTCTCAGCGCCGCGTTATTCTCGATTCCGAAGCGCACCCGCGCAAGCTCTTCCGCCGTTTCGGGCGCGCGGTTCGGGTTATCGAAAAGGATACTTGCATCAAGCAACTCTGCAGTGCCTTTGAGATAGCGGGAATTGATGGTGGAAAGTGAGCGTATCGCATAAGGGATCACACCATGGACTTCCTCGAGCTGGTCGGTAATTCTCTTTATTTTTGCCAGTGTGTCTGCCTGTACGATACTCTCGCCATCCTTGCGCGCGATCATGATGGTTACCAGGTTCGCGCCCCCGAACTTGCGTTGCAGTTCTTCATTGAGGACAACAGACGGGTCGTCATCGGGAGGCCAGCGATTCGGGTCATCGTAAATCTTCAGACCGGACGCAAGCCACGCAGAGCCAGCTGTGACAAGCAGCGTCACAACCAGCATGCAGGCGCGATATCGAACCAGAAATGAAGACAGGCGTTCCATCCTATGCCATACCGTCAGTTATGGATGAGAATAAAGGGTGATTGCTTATTCCCAGAACAGTATTTTGCGAACCGGTTCTTTGCTGAGATTGTCCAGACTCACGATGTCCCGGGGCATCTCGTCGTAATTAATCCAGAACGTGTTCATATACCAGTCCATCCGAAAACCGCTCTTCGGCTCATAAAAGTACTCGCCCGCCCAGATCATCTGCCAGTCTTCAAGCAAATCGTTGGCATTCTGTAACCGGGGATCGGTATTTGCAATCGCCCTGCGGTTTACCCGTGTCCGGATTAACTCGCCATTGGAGTCAAACACCTCCTCATACCAGCTACTGCCTGTCTTGATACCGATAATGCGGCGCTGTTTGGCGTACCAGTACGATTTGGAATGCGGCGTCATCTCAAGGATGTAGGAAGGTTCACAGACCCCGTCCAGACCCACGTTGACTTCTTCACCCTTGGTTTCCGTCGTGAAGCCCATGGTGCCTTCAGGCTGGCCTGCGTAGAGCGTATGGCCGACTACCGCGTAATCGACATCGGGAAAGGGTTTGACCTGGGGGAAGTCTTCCCAGCGTACGATAGTGCCGGGAATGATGTCCTGGCGCGCCGCCTGGGGCAACCGGCGCACGCGCCGCGCGGCCGGGAGGTAGAGGAATTCATCGTTGAATGCCTCTCCGTGGTAGATGGTTGTGGACATGCCGAGCCCGCGGAAGTCGTTGGGCGCCACAAAGGTAAACATATATTGAGCACGCACCTTCTCCGCCATACTCTTCGGCAGTCCGTCCGGGTTCAACCGGTATGCGATCATCCATTCAAACAGCCGCTTGTCACGTATGGTGCCGTTCGGGGATATGAGGTCAATGGACCATTCCGTGATGTAATTATCCCCGAACTCGTTGAAGTAAAGCGCCGTGTAGGAGCGGTCATGGATTTCGCTGCCGTCCTGCTTGACGCGCTCTTCCACTGATATCTCCCACGGATAGGGAAGTCCCGGTTGTGTCCAGCGGTCATATATGTCAGGCCCGATCTCCTTGTAGGCAGAGTTATGCCAGGGCTGTGGTTTCCAATTCACCGTCTCGTCACCCCATTTGCAGACGTATGTGCCGGGTTCAGCGCCCGGGCTTATGGAATACGACTTATCCAGTATCTTTTCCTCAGCTGATGCACCCGGCAAAAAAAACGATAACAGCAAAAAGATTGAGCCTAAGGGGAATACGCGGTTCATCGATTTCATGAGACACCCTCCAATTTGAACATGGAAAAAACACAACTTTTACGGCGAAAATCCGACTCTGCATATATCGCTCTAGCCTCGAGACAAACTCGCAGTCGCCTTTCACCGAATATAATCCGTCAATCACAAATCTTATTAATCGTTTCTACGTACCATGAAGTGTAACGTTTCTATTCAAAACAAAGCAAGCAAGCTTTTTCAGTTAAATTATAGGACAAATGATTTGCAGTTTTCTTAATTATTCTTAAATTAAGCGATTATTATACAAAAAAAATAATCGTTTCTTATTACTCCGACCACTCACCTGTCTTGACTTGTTGATTATGTTTTATTTCGGTTTTGAGGTAGATTCACGAACAACCAGTTCAACGGGATGAGGCCTGAGCAAGTCCGGGTTTTCTCTGCCCTGAACCATGCTGATCAATAATTCTGCTGCCCTCATACCCATTTCATGGGCTGGCTGTCGAACTGTAGTCAGTCTGGGAGTGAGTAATTGTACTGTGGGTATATCGTCAAAGCCGACAATACTCACGTCACCCGGCACATCTATTGCGTTTGCCCTGCAATACTCAAGCGCTCCGATCGCCATCAAATCGTTGGCGCACAACACCGCAGTCGGACGCTGTGGTTCCGGCACGTCCAGAAATACTCTGGCCAGTTCATAACCGGAATTCATTTCATAATCGCCCACCAGGACGCTCATTTCATCGGGGTCAATGCCCCCCAAAGCCAGACCCTCGCGGTAACCGGAAAGACGCTGCTCTGCAGTCCAATGGGTTGTCGGACCGGCAATACATGCGATTCGTCGGTGTCCAAGTTTTATGACATGGGCTGCCACGTCTCGGGACCCGCGCCGCCCATCTGCGACAACGGCCGGCAAGTCAAGACCGGGAATACGTTCATCGACGAGGACAACCGGCCCAAGCGACTGGAGTTCAAGGAGAGACCTGGGGGATTCATGGAACCCGCTTTCGTATATGACGCCATCTACACGCCTGCTACGCAGAAGTCTGGCATTACCGAATTCCGCTTCCTCGGAATTTTCCGCGCTGCAAAGCACAACCAGCATGTCATGCATTGCAGCAGCCTGCACCACCCCTCGGGCAAGACGGCTGAAAAACTCATTCATGAGGTCTGGAACAACAAGGCCAATGGTCGAAGCCGACTGTCGTTTCAGGCTCCGGGCTGATTCATTCGGGATATAATCCAAAGCCCGGACGGCATTGAGAACCCTCGCTCTTCGTTCTGCACTGACTTGCCCATTATTATTCAGGACGTAACTGACTGTGCTGACTGATACCCGAGCCTGCTCAGCGACGTCTTTCATCGTGGGACGCTGGTTTTGTTTCATATGGAGACCTGGCTTCCAGCTGCCCAGGACACGATGGATGACCAGAGTTCGGCATAGCAAGGCCAGTTTACAAACTCAGGTGGAGCCCAGTGCGGAGCGACGTCGGAAGCGAATGCCACACTGCGACCACGTCCCACTTCCCCGACCACAAGCAGAGGATCGTCGCCAGATGCCGCAATAACCGTAGTCCCGGGTTTGGCTTTCAGTTTATTGTAGCCAAGCAGTATCGGCCAGTCGGCAGGTGTGCCTCCAAGCGCCGGGTGACCGGGATTGGGAAATGTAGCCACGAGGCCCTCAGGGACCTCAACCCTGTCATCGCGGTCCAGCATTATGACGGGCAGGACCGAGGCCAGCGGGCTGGCCTGATAACGCGCCCGCCCGTCGATGCCGGAGAAAGACATGTAGCCCCCGGCCATAAGTAGGCCGCCCCCTCCTTCGACATAGTCTGCCAGCAGTACCAGGCGATTTGTCGTGCGCTCGGAGCGCTGGAATGTTTCATCGCACAGCAGGAAGGAGTTGGACCCGATATCGCTCAGAATCACAACATTGAAGGTGTCGAGTTCTTCCCTGGTCACGGGAAAACGGCTGGAAACTTCATGTGCCCGGATATACGTAACATTGAAGCCGGCATTTTCCAGGGCAGCCAGGAAAACCCCGGCGCCTTCCTCGTATTCAGTCGTATGAAACTGGTCGAACCCTTTCAGGTGCACCGTGTGCTTAATCCAGGATTCACCTACTACCAGTACGCTGAGCGGAGAACTCGTTTCTGAATTCATATCGACTATCCCTCCATCTGGTCGCCTGAAGCAGCCGTTTTACCGGCATCAAGCGGGTTTAACCATGTCAAAGCAACCGGTTGGTCACAAATTCAGGCAAGACCCGGGCTTCCGGCACCTGTGGGAGCGCAACTTCTCGCATGTCCCAACCGACCATTTTTTCCGCTATTAATTCGTAAACCTGTCTGCCTGAAGCGACGCGATATTTAAAATAACTCTCAGCATAAGGATGGCCGGTGTAAAAATACTTTTCAAATACCAGTTCGTCGACCAGGTCCACTAACCCGGGATCAGACACCTGTTTCATGGTGCCGTGAATCCGCACCCCATGAACCGTAGCATACTCATCACCGGAATCGACAAGCGCCGTCAGGGGTCTGCCTGCCTGAACATTGTCGGCATGGCGCCCGGCAGCATCTACCGGCAGGAGAATCCGCTTCTCATGCACAACGTAGTATAACGGAGACATATAAATTGATTCGTCCTCATTTGTAGTTGCTATCCGGATGGTTTTCTGGCGCGAGAGATAGGCCCAGCGTTTATTGCCGCGCAGGGGCAGGAAGGTACTGGGAGTGATTTCTTGACTCATGTTATTTTCCTCCGTTACGCAGGGATTTGAGTTCCTCGCTGAACTCGGGAACTTCCACCAAGCCATACCGGGGCGACGGACCGCTGGTCCAGAAAAACATGGTTTTTACACCGGTAGCTTCAAGGGTGTATTTATATCCTCCGGGAAGGTAGATATGCTCGCCGACCCCCGCTTCAAGATAGACGACACGGCCTTCGGCGTCTTCAACCTTTAGACGGATTTTTCCCTCCAGGCAGTAGTGGGTTTCATCAAAATTTGCCTGGTCCCAGTGGTAATCATCATGGTCAGGTTCCTGGTAACAATATCCGTGACGAAAGTGCCGCGCATCGTCACGTTCCTGGGAGAGGAAGATATTGGTCCCGATCCCTTTTGCGAAAGGCAACCTGGGCATCGCATGTATTTCTTCTGCGTTGACGACGCGGGGGTATCTCATCGAGCCGTCATCATAAGTGCTGTAGTTGGTCATTTTGTCTCCTCCGATTACAGAATACAGGATCGTTTCTCATCATACACCGCTCAAGTGGAACGTTGTGTCGCCTCACGGCCGGGTTTTTTTGCGGAGCACGACTAGATTCGTTTATACACTAGACTAGTGAGCAGCAGTCGTCAAGGTAATTATTCCGACATATTTAGTGCCTGTTATCCGGCATAAGCAGATATAATCGTTTTTTTTTAACAAGTTACACGGCGTCAATAATTTAAATATCGGATAATTTATTTCGCCCGCCGGTTTTTTTCATATTGGGAAAAACTCCAGGTTGATATGTAATATTAGAAACGTTACTATTTCCGAATAAATGATTTTGCAGTTACCATAAGCCAATAACCTGTTATATGAGAACTTAATCACGTCATCCATAACTCATCCATTACAAGGAGACAGAAATGGGCTTTCATCACAATATCATTATCGACGTTGACAACTACAAACACTGCCATTACTCGCTCTATCCGCCCGGTACGGAATATGTTTCCAGTTATATAGAATCCCGGGGAGGTATTCTTCCATCGACAATGTTTGTCGGGTTGCAGGCGTATATCCGCGAATACCTCATGCGTCCCATTACCCTGGAAGATATCGACGAGGCTGAATTCATCGAACGCGAACAGGGCATGCACTTCAACCGTGATAACTGGTTGGGGATACTGAACGACCACGGTGGCTTCCTGCCGGTTGAGATTGAAGCTGTACCGGAGGGAACGGTGTTGCCGCCAAAAAACGTATTGGTGCAGTTGATCAATACAGATCCCAAATATTACTGGGCAACCAGCTTTTTTGAAACTTCGCTGTTGCGCGCCGTCTGGTATCCGACAACGATCGGAAGCATAAGCTGGCTCAGTAAACAGGTAATCAAGGATTCGCTGGAGCATACCTCCGACAACCCGGGTGTCATTCGCCATATGCTGCACGATTACGGCGCACGGGGAGTAAGTTCGCAACAATCCGCCGCCTTGGGCGGCCTGTCCCATCTCGTCAACTTCAGCCAGAGCGACACCTTGCCCGGTATCATTGCCGCGAAACGTTACTACAACGCCGGCCACGTATCCAATTCAGGTCCGAATTCCGAACATGCGGGCTTTTGCGCATGGGGGAGGGAAAACGAAGCCGCAGCGCTCCGTAATATGCTGGATATGTATGCGGATAACGGCGTAGCCCTGCTTCTTACCGATACATACGATCATGAGAACTGTGTAAAAAATATTATCGGAAAGGAATTGAAAGAAAAGATTCAGAACTTCCCCGGCCTGGTCGGCGTACGGCCTGATTCCGGGGACGTGGTTCAGGTTACTTCCGACACGACTGAATGGCTGATGGATGCGTTTGGCTATGAAGTCAATTCCAAAGGTTATAAAGTGTTGCCTCCCTACCTCCGGGTTGTACAGGGTGACGGCGTGAATTTTCCTGTTTTGCCGAAGATATTCATTGAACTGGAACGGCGCGGTTTTTCAGCGGAAAATGCGATTTACGGCATGGGTGGCGGCCTGCTGCAACATTTTCATCGGGATACCATGAATTTCGGGCAGAAGGCCAGTGCTGTGTGTGTAAACGGAGAATGGCGGGACATCTACAAATCTCCAACCGGCTCCGATTTTAAGGTGTCTAAAAAAGGCCGCTTGGCGCTGAAATACGAAAACGGCACCTACACAACAGTCCCGCGTGATTCCATTCCACCTGAAGAAAACGTACTGATTCCGGTCTTCAGGAATGGAAAACTGTTAAAGAAATGGGATTTCACTGAACTCATAGAACGCAGTGAACGGGAATACCCCGAGTCCTATTACCTTGACATTGTGAGGCCGCTGCGGGAAGCGCGGAACAGTACCGCACGCTGAAAACGGCGACTCTCTTACAATGTCCTGCCTTCACATTTTTGACATGGATGGAACCCTGCTCAAAGGTTCCGCCTGTCTCGAGATTTCACGCACGGTCGGCGTACTGGCTGAAACGCTTGACATCGAAGATGTCTGGAGCAAGGGCGAGATCAGCGACAATGAATTCTGGGTCAGATGTCTTCCGTTATGGAAAGACCTTACAGACGAGCAGCTCGACCAGTCTTTCCTGACGAGTCCATGGCTTCAGGGAGTGCAGTCCGTATTCGCTGATATCAATTCCCGGAATGAAAAGAGTGTCGTTATTTCTCAATCTCCCCTGTTTTTTGTGGAACGGCTACATGCGTGGGGAGCGGATTTCGCATACGGCGCCCTGGTAACTCCGGGAAATTCTGCGGGCGCCGAGCGGCTTTTGACCAGCCGCGATAAATTGAAGATAGCGGACAAGCTGTTGTCAGAACTCGGTTTAACCTATGACAATTGCGTCGCGTATGGCGACTCGCTGTCTGATCTTGACCTGTTCAAGTCACTTCCCAAAACAGTCGCCGTGAACGCGAGAAAACCAATCCGCGAGCTTGCACGCGTATGCTACGAGGGACCGAGCATGTGGGATGGGTATTCCGCCGGGCGTAAATTAATAGAAGACCACGCTGGTGGATTGACAGCCCCCCGGGAAACTGACCGAAATAATTGATTTCGCCATGAAGAACACCGCCCACCTCAGCCAGGAGTCCGAGCACGACCAAGAACCCGCGGGCACTACTGACAGGTACCGGAAAACCCTGGAACTTTTCAGCGCTGCCTGGAGCAGAGGAGATATAGACAGCCTTCTCAACCTGATGGGCGATGAGCCTGTTTACAAGGGTTCTACCGGAGCCGGACCCGGAACGTTCTACAGCGGGCGTGAGGAGGTAAGGGCTGCTTTCGAGAAGATGGCTGGGGGAAATGCCGGCGCTTGTGAACCGTTGACGCCGGCAACATCCCCGGAAATGTATTTCTTTTCCAATCGTGCGCTGGTTTACTGGAACCTGGTGCTGCCGGGCGCCGACGGTTCGCCGCAACGGGTGGACGGTGTGGACATCATAGAATTTACGGGCGATGGCCGTATCTCGGTTAAAGACGCCTACAGGAAGTCATTTTCCTGACGTGGCGCGGTAAATTCAGGATTATTCTTCAGGCCGCGTGTTCCTGCATCCAGCGGCGCTTTGCTCCATTTACCTCGCCTGTGTGGAACCGGGCAGTGCGGTTTGTCGGTTCCAGGGCTTCGTCATAGAAAAACCCAGGTAATTCGTCATCCACCTCGGTAAAACCGGCCGCCTTGTTAAACTCGTCTTCATATTTCAGGGTCCGGTAACCCAGTTCATGGAAAAAGGAAGAATCCAGTTCTGTGCCGATGGCAGCATTAATATGCTCCACCATCATCTCAAGTTGGGCATTGGTTACAGTTCCCCCAAACAGGCACAGGCCAAGAGAATCCGCCGCTGCGCATTCAACCTGCAATTCCATACTGACGCCCATCAGTTCATCGAGATCTTTTCCCGCACATGCATAAGATGGTGAGTTTCCGGTAGTGTGGTCTGCCCCTTGCGCCGTGACCATCATGGACAGCCCGGTAACTTCCACCACACGAGGGTCATAAGCGCTGATACCCTGCTTCTTGATTACCGGAGTACGTTGCACCTTGTAATGTTCGCCTACCCTTGCGGTGCCCTGGGCCCAGAGCCTGCCCTGTTCGCTGCCTTTGCCGATTTCATTCAGGACTGACGTAAGGAACTTTACGTCGCCAAATTCCGCCAACCCCGCATCCAGCAAAACACCCATCATCGCGCCTGTTTCAATGGTGTCTATCCCGAGCGCGTTGGCAAGGTAGTTCAGGCGGGCAAGGTCATCCGGATCCTTGATGCCGCAATTTGTCCCCATTAAGCCCAGTGTTTCATATTCCACCGGCGAGACAATCTCGTTTCCTTCAGCATCCGCATAAACGTTGCTGCATTCGATCATGCAGCCGGGCATACAGGCGTGGGCCGTCTGACCTCCCCGTGACATGTTCTGTTCCCGGATGAAAGTACCGCCCATTTTCAGGGTTTCCTTGTCGGTATCCACCAGGCGCCCGGAAGTAAAATTATTGACCGGTAAACCGCCTATATGGTTTGTCAGGTCCGTTACCATCGCGGTGCCGTAGTCCTTGAAAGCCTTGACAAGGGAATCCTCATTCAACATGTTGCCGTATTCCCTGATCCCCCGGATCACCTTTTTTCGATCCTGGAACATCGGTATCTTGTGACGTTCGCAGACGATAGCCTTGACCTTTTTTGATCCCATCACTGCGCCAACTCCGCCGCGCGCCGCCAGGCGTGTAGGGCGCCGGTCCGTGTCACTCATCCCTATACCGGCGATCAGTCCGCCGTACTCACCCACAGGCCCGCATAGAGCGAGACTTACCTTGTTTCCGTACTTTTCATGCAGCAATCCGGCACAGGCAAAATTATCCTTGCCCAGGCAGGCTTCCGCGTCCTCGAATTGCACCGACCCGTCTTTACGCAGGACAATAACCGTCCAGTCGTCTGCAGCCTTGTTGAGCGTGAATCCGGCTATCTCCAGTTGTCCCAGCGCCAGACCGAATGAACCGCCGGCATTGGATTCCTTGATGCCCCCGGTAAGCGGACTTTTACAACCGACGCTGATCCTGTTCGCGTTCGACCAGTTACTGCCGGCGAACGGGCCCACGGAAAATATCAGGGGATTATCGGGAGATAACGGATCCACCGGTCCAACGTTCATATCTACCAGGGTTTTCGCTATGAAATACCGCCCTGCGCGGGCTATTTCTTCCCCGGCGAGGGTTTCTTCACGCACAGCTTTTTCGGCCAGGTCGACATGCAAATATCTACGCATTATCAAGTCCCCTTTCAGAAATGACTAGAATCGATTATATGTCGTCCCATCCATGCTGTAAAGTTGTTGTTGAATTCCAGGGCAGCGGTTCCCGCTAACTTGACCAGAAGGGTGACCCCGGCATTCAGAGGGAACTTGAAAAAACACCTGGAACAGCCTTGCCCGGCGTTAAACCGGTGAGTTGATACGGCGGCATTGAGTGTCTTCCAGAAGCGTTTCATATGCCATTTTTTGATTTTCAGGCAAGTATCCTGCCCTGTGTTGCAATACCTCCAGCAGAGGACAGGCTTGCTCCGGTCTCGTCGATCCTGAACGGATGCGCACCCTGTTCAGCATTCCTTCCCACCAGATATCGGATGTTGGTAATACCTTATCAGTAATCACGTTCCATGCCTTGTCGGCAGTAAACGGGTCGCCGGTCAGTTCAGCGGTACGCGCCAGCGAACGCCAGGCATCACCTGAACTCGGATGTTCCCGCGTGAAAGCCAGCGCCTTTTCGTGGGCTGCTTCCCGGTTATCGATGGAAAGTAAATTCTCTATGATGAGACGGTAGAACCTGCGGTCGATATCAGGCAGCGTTACTGCAGCCGGGTGTGCGATTTGCGCCAGTTCCAGTCGTTGCAGTATGTCTTCCCGTCCGGCAATCCAGGGGTATACAAGTTCCAGGGGAAGATCCGGGCTGATACCTTCATTAAGCATGCGCATCATTTCCATTAATCCGGGCCAGTCATCCAATCGGTCATATAACTGGAGTCGCGACCATGACAAGGCATGATTGAGGTGTGCATCACGATCGCCCTTGATGATAATGGAACCCAGCGACCTGATCATTTCATCCGGATATGCAGCGACCAGCTCCTCTTGTTCTTCCGCTTCATAATTTTTCAGGTTGCCAAGGAAATCCAGTGAATTAATCAACTCATCAGGTCCTGGTTCGACAAGCGCGCGCATCTGCAATAGCAGGGCAATATTGCGAGGATTTGTCCTGTCCGGTTCGGGTAATTTCCTGAATGCTTCCACGCCTTGACGGGCCAGTTCAGCAGCCGCTTCCGTTTGGGCAGATGTAATCCTGGCGCTGAATTCCCGTGCAATGAAATTAAATGAAGTGCGTTCCACCGCGCCATTGAATTCCGTAGCTGAGCGGATCTGGCGGAGTGTCTCCAAGGCGCTATCGGCATTCTGTGAGGTTTGTGCAACGAGTAATCTGGCCTGGTCAGCCTCAGGGTCATCAGGGTTTTTATCCACGAACCGTTTCGCCGCCGAGTGCAGGGACTTGTGGCTCGTTTTATGGCTGTCTCTCAGGGCGAGCGCCAAGTGAACCGTATACAGCAGCTTTGCCGCTGCCTTGTCAATTTCAGGTGTCAGTCGTTTCCGGCGCCCAAGCTTCTCAAGAACACCCAGCGCTGTCTGGTAGCTCCCGGCCTTATAGGCTGCGAATGCCCGACGATAGCGAAAAACATCAAGATTAATTCCCTGCTGCGGTATGAACTCCTTGAAAAATGCTTCATATTTTTGTACGGCTTTCTGATAATCGCTATGAAGCAAACGAAACTCGGCGGCAGCAAGAGTACTCCAGGGGTCAACGTCGATTGCGGCAATTTCCTGGGCATAAGCCATTATATTTTCCAGTAATGACTGGTCCATCCGGCCGGCTTTTATGAGTGTCAGGAGGTATCGCGCTATGGCTTGGTCATGCTTGCTTTCCACGCGGCTCCGTTCCAGTGAGATGAATAATTCCCTGCGCAGCAAACGAGCCTGTTGAGCGTCAATTTCCATACTGATGCCGGCAGCAGTAATATCTCCCATGCGCAGTTCCTGCAGCAGCAGTTCCATTGATACAGCCTCTTTGACCGGGGAAGCCGGCAGCGCCGACACTGCTTCATCCAGTTTTTTGAATACCTGGCGGGCGCGGGCGGTATGACCCAGTTCCAGGTCAACATAACCGATACCCAGCCATCCTCCATAAAAGAGTTGTGGTCTGAACAACTGCAGTGAGGCCGCCTGAAACCCTTTGCGTGCGCGCGCCAGAATCCGGTCCCGGTCTGACAGGGATTTTCTGGCTATTTCAAGATCAATCCATGCTGACCAGTAGATAAAGGAAGCTTCTGCAAAACTCAGGTCGTTCCATGCCTGTGAGCGGTAGAGACGCTCAAGAGCAGCCTCGCTTTGTCCTGTCTTATGTTCTGTGGTCGTCAAAATCTGCCCGGACCTTGTCTCCATGGCCCCAAGAAGTTCGCGCAGTGTTTCAAGTTCTTCCAGCTTCAGTGTCTTGCGCGCACCATCAACAATGGGGCCCAGGTCTCCGGCTATGCGGGCGACATGAGGGGCTTCTGAAGTTGTCCCGAGCTGTGCATGCAAGGCGCTCACGAGTTCAATTGCATTCCTGTTATCAGTGGCGCTTACCGGCGTGACAGCCATCAACAGAACGAGAATCCTGACTATCATCCTAGCCGCTTTCATGGTTTTATCCGCCTCGGTGCGCTACAGCGCTATAATTCATCCAGTAACGCCTGCATCTCTGCAGCGAACTGATCGCCCATGATCAGCTTCACCAGGCGTTTGGTCAGTTTTATCTCGCCATCCAGCGTTGCAGCATCACCCTGACCGGCTTCACTGATCATAAGAAACTCCGGCATAGGCGCATTGCGGTACAGGTGGCGAGGAAGTTCACGACCCAGCTTGGCTTCCAACAGTTGGGGATTGGCCTGATCGCTGACATCAAGAGTGGATACGGTTCCGCCGGAATGCCTGAACTGTTCAACCATTTGAACCACGTCTCCAATCCGTTTTGGTCCGGCAGGGGCATCGCCTACCAGTATGATGACCCTGCGCGCGCCGATCCGCCAACCGGACAGGTCGATAGCATCAGCCAACCCGCTGTCAATTGCTTCGAACCTGTCACCACCCCCTTCTGCCTCCAGGACGGAGAGAAATTGCTGAAGTTTCACTGTGCTATACGTCAGCGCTTGTACGCGAGTTATAAATTCCGGATCATCACGGTCCCGGTAAGCAACTATCCCGAACCTGGCTATGGGCACCAGCGACCGCACAAAACGGGTAATATCTTCAATGCGGTTTTTTACCTCGTTGATTACCCATCCCATCGAACCCGTGGCATCGATACAGAAAACAACATCCAGACCCGCTTCACGCAAGCCGGCTATGTAAGGGGCGAAACGTGCTGTTCCGTCTCCAAGGCCATTACCTGTGTCGGTTTTGAAGCCGCCATAACCACTGCCTTCACTGCTCGAAACAAGAGCCAGCCCCCGGGGGATTTCAACACCTTGAAAACCCTGACCCTGCGCCCTGAAGGCAAGAATGGCATCAGGCGGAGGCGGAATTGCAGCCTTGGGCGCAATCAGGATATCCGGCGGATCGAACTCCAGTTCCTGTTCAAATTCAAGTTGCTCTTCGGGGATCACAGGTTGTTCAGTGTTTACTTCGGGGACCTGTTCAATAAGGATTTCTTCATCTTTTTCAGGGGCCTGTAACACGGGCTGCTCGATCCCCCGGCCTGCTTGCCATATCACCAGGGCGTGTATTATGGAGGAGCACAGTAATAAGGAGAGCCAAGCGAGCGAATATTTGACTGAATGCAACATTAGTTTTAAGGCGCGCCGACCCTGCTTTGCGTAACCAGGGAGAAGCGAAAGATGTCGGCCTGCGCCGCAGCATTCATTATGTCTGAAATAATAAGCGCGTCTACGTCGGCATCTGCATGAATCCTGAGCTTCTCATAAGCGGGCGTCCCGGCAAGTTCCGTTGTCAACTCGCTTATTTCGATATTGCGGGCTTCAAACCATATTCTCCCGTTACGCTCTACGTTTACAACAGGCGTGTTCGCTTCTGTTTTGGTGTTACGGGTGGATACAGGGAGGTTAATATTAAAATCGGAGTCCAGGTTTCCTGCCACCATAAAATAGAGCAACAGCAGGAAAATAACGTTTATCATGGGAATCACATTTTCTTCCCGCTTCCTGTTACCTTTCACAAAGCGCCGCTGCGGCCGTCGAAAGTAGGAGCTTTGCCTTATTTGACGCACCTGAAGCCTGTTTCCGATTCAATCAAATTGTTGTGCCGCGGTCATTGAAATGCTGGAAATACCGTGCCGGTTGAACAGGTCCATTATGTCAACGGCACGTTGCAAAACCACCCCCGGGTCAACGCCCAGCACCACACGCGTAGCGTCAGGATAAATAATACCAGCCGCATAATTTTGTAAAGCTTCGATATCGGTAGCTGTTCCGTTCAACCAGATAGTCCCGTTGTCGTGTATTTCAATTGAAACTGTATCCGTACCTGAAACGGCGCCGCTGGAGCCGGCAGCTTTGGCAAATTCGATAGTATGCGGCCGGAAAAAGTTTGTCTGCAGCATAAAAAAAACCAGCAGGATAAACACGCAGTCTATGAGCGGCGTCAGCGACAAACGCCTGTTGCGCCGCTCGTACTTCAATCCAGGGAGGGTTCCAGGACCCGTGCGCATCATGAGGAATAAACCGGCAGTATCAGCGCCCGGCTGAACACGTCATTCACCTGGTTGGTAAGCACTTCCAGTTTTGACTCAAGGAAGGTGTGCAATACGGCAAAACAGATTGCAATGGACAGCCCTACTGCCGTTGTCAGTAACGCTTCCCAGATGCCGCTGGCAAGTGCAGCAGATTCCGCCGCTGAACCGGCGCTGCCTGCCAGGCCCCGGAACGCATCAATCATGCCAAGAACAGTACCCAGCAGTCCGAGCACAGGCGCGAGGGTATAAATCAATTCGAGTATTCGGAGGTTCCTTGCATATTCACGTAAAAATTCCGATGAGCGCCGCAATATTTCATCGTAAAGATAATCGCTGTCCACCCTGGAGCGCTGTTCCAGTACAAAACGCAGGTCATGAGCTATCGCCAAAGATGAACCGTCGATGATTTCAAGCGCGCTTTTCTGTTCTCCGCTGTGCCACTGTTCCACAGCCAGGTAAAGCCGCTTGAGTACCGGCTCACTTACTTTTGAGAACTGCTGAAATTTCCGCAGGGTCAACGCCAGCCCAAATACCGAGGCAACAAGCAAAATTGCTACTATCGGCCCTCCAAGCGCCAACAATGTTTGTATATCTTCAAATATATCCAACATAAAAACAGGTTTGTTTACGGTTTATGATTTGATGCCGAGCCTCTTTGTCAACACATTTGATTTATTACTAGAAACGATTCTATACAAATATGCAGACCCTGTAAAACTCTATTCTCGTGTCAGCCGGACCTGGACAGGCGCCCGGGAATCTCCCTACCCATATGGCTGGAGAGTTAAGGATGCTCCGGTCAAGTCCATCCAGGACTTTCAGAGTACGCAGTCAGCTTCAGTTGCTGCCGCGCAGTGGATTTCCAACCCGCTCGATGAACAGGTTGATGAAGCGGGGCCAGTCAAGCTCATACTGGACGTCCATCAACCCGGCTCCTTCGGCGCCGGGCCATAACTTGCGACCGCCAACCGATACCCCGTAGTTGATTCCATGCTGGATATCAACATCGACGTATAACCGCTCCCTGGTAACGAGAGCAGGGTCAATGACGCTGGCTACCGCAATCTGGTCATACATGAAATAAATCCTGTCCGGCTCGTTTGCAAAGTGCTTTCCCAGCGTATCTTTCAGAAGCCGGGTCAGGGGGGTATCCGTTGCCACTATTTTTTCATACCAGTCTCTGGTTAATGAACTTTTCCGGGATACATTGAGCGGAGACAAATCAATCGGGATGCCTGATCGAAGCGTGGTATACGCGGCTTCCGGGTCTACCCAGAAATTAAATTCTGCGTTCGGCGTAATATTGCCGCTGCCATCCGGAAGCATTGCTATCGCTCCCCCCATGATAACCATTCGCTTCACATTCTTCGCAAAATCGGCATTAGTCCGAATAGCCTGGGCAACGTTGGTCAACGGGCCGATGGCAACAAGCGTGATATCCCCCGGGTTTTCCAGAACCGTTTTGACCATAAAAGACACTGCACTTTCAGCTTCCGCTTTTTTATCGGCATAACCGCCTGGAGGGACAGGTGGATGTTCGTTTGAATACCACCGGCCGTATTCACGCACTGCAAAATCACTCTTTTCATGAACCAGCGGCATATCCGCACCCCTGTATACCGGAATCTCGGCCTGCTGCGCTATTTCAAGCATGCGTAAAACGTCCGATGTAGCGCGTTCCACGCTGTCGTTGCCGGCTACGGTGGTAATGCCCAGGATCTCAATCTCCGGAGACTGCAACGCCAGCATCAACGCCATACTGTCATCGTGAGGGGGCATCACGAAATCGGTATCGAAAATAATTCTGGTGCGTTCCTCACTTTGCGCAATGCCGGGAACCACGGAAGAGAGCAGAAAAACAGCTATAAATAAAGTCAGTAACTTTCTTGACATGACCCCTCCTGTATGAACGGCAATCGAGAAGACCTTATGTAATAATATGTGCCTTGTGGACTATCTTGCAAATATTATCCGGGCAGCGGGCATCATGCGACAAACATTGAAATCTCTGGCAACCTTGCTGTACCTGTCTGTTGCGATATCCTGCAGTGATTCCGAACAGGCGGCTCAAGGTTCCGGCCAAGGTCAACCAGGACCGGACCGGACGACCATTGCGCTCATCATGAAATCTCTCGCAAATGAATTTTTTGTCACTATGGCAGAAGGAGCAAGGGCACACCAGACAGCGAACCGGGAACGTTACCACCTGGTAATCAACGGCATCAAGAATGAAGTGGACCTCGCCCAGCAGGTTGCGCTGATTGACCAGATGATAGCATCGAACGTGGATGCCATCGTCATCTCACCTGCGGACTCAAAAGCAGTTGTCCCCGCGCTGGCGCGGGCGGACGCGGCCGGCATTATCATTATCAACATAGATAACCGGCTGGATAAAAACATACTCCGCGACTATGACCTGAGGATTCCGTTTGTCGGACCGGATAATTTCCAGGGCGCGGAAATGGCGGGAAAATACCTGGCGTCAAAACTGGCAGCCGGTGACCAGGTAGCCATACTGGAGGGCGTGACTACAGCGTTTAATTCGCAGCGGCGAACGGCGGGGTTCCGAAAAGCAATGACTGACGCGGGTATGAATATCGTGACGCAACAAAGTGCGCAGTGGGATCAGACACGGGCAGCTACGGTGACAGCCGCTATCCTGGTGCAATATCCTGACCTGGCTGCGATTTTGTGCAGCAATGACAACATGGCGCTCGGCGCGGCGGCGGCTGTTTCACAAGCCGGCAAGGAAGATCAGGTGAAAATTGTCGGGTTTGACAATATTACCGCAATACATGACCACATCAGGGGAGAAAGCGTGCTGGCGACCATAGACCAGCATGCAGACTTGCTGGCCGTGTATGGCATCGAATTCGCGCTTGATGCCTTAAGTTCCGATGTGCCGCTGGAAGACAAGACCACTCCCGTTGACCTGATAACCAGAGCCTCCTTGGATTAACCGGGCCATGGCGGCGGCACAGTACAGGCCAGGCCAACACGGTCGGGCTGATATATATCTCAATGCTTGCCGGGCTACTTGACAGAACTGGCTGCCTATGATTTAATTGTTGAATATCTTATTATAAAAGTCAGATATGCAACATTATATAGAACGAAAGGACCTGCTTTCCGCTGTTACCGAGAGTCTCTCCGAGGCGCCGGTGGTGGCCTTGCTCGGGGCTCGCCAGGTAGGCAAGACTACTCTGGCAGAGCAGGTGGCGTCTTCATGGCCAGGCCCGTCCACGGTTTTCGACCTCGAGGTCGCCGTGACGCGGGAAGCGTTGTCCATGACGCCCGAGAAACTGCTGCGTGAGAGCGAAGGCCTGGTTATTCTCGACGAAGTGCAACGGATGCCGGCGCTTTTTGAAATACTGCGCCCGATCTGTGACAGTGGGCACCGGAAAGCAGTCTATCTGTTGTTGGGTAGCGCCTCTCTGGACTTGATCAAGGGGGTATCTGAAACGCTGGCCGGACGGATTCTCTTTGTGGATGTAGGAGGCTTCTCACTGGCCGAGGTGGGCACACAAAACCAGGACAGCCTTTGGATGCGGGGCGGTTTCCCACGAGCCTGGCTGGCGCCGTCAACGCCGGCGTGGACACGCTGGATGCAGTCGTTTACGCGCACGTTTCTGGAACGTGATATTCCCGGGCTGGGGTCGAAGGTTTCTCCTGAGGCGTTGGGCCGCTTCTGGAGGATGCTGGCACACTATCACGGACAAACCTGGAATGCTGCGGAGGTGGGACGCTCAATGGACGTGAGCGTTACCGCGGTAAACCACTACCGCGACCTGCTTACAGGTTCTTTCATGCTGCGTGTTCTGCCACCCTGGTACGAGAGACTGGGCAAGCGCTTAACCAAGGCGCCCAAGGTATTCCTGCGCGACAGCGGAATCCTGCACTTCCTGCTGGGACTGGAAGAAATGACGGAGTTGCAGCTACACCCGCGCTATGGAGCCAGTTGGGAAGGGTTCGCCCTGGAGCAAACGCTTATCGCGCATGGTGAACGCGAGGCTTATTTCTACAGGACCCAGCGCGGCGCGGAACTTGACCTGATGTTGTTGCGGCGGGGGCGGCGTTGGGGCTTCGAGTTCAAATGCACCGACGCGCCGCGCACGACAAAATCCATGCACGTAGTCATCGAAGACCTGGGGCTGGAGCGTTTATGGGTAGTCTATCCCGGTGAGCAGGAATATCCTCTGACTGATGCGATCACTGCGCTACCACTAAAAAAGATTCATGGTATCGAACTGCAGCCGGGATCATGACCCAACATTGCAATACCATGAAATATCGGTAGTTATAACCGAATTTTCAGGGTAATGCAGAGAGCATGATCGTTATGAAAACCCTGTCCCCTTTCGGCGTCAACTAATCAAATCATCCATAAAGTCTTGACCACCAATACCCTGTCCCTGATCTTACCTGTGGCTATTGTAGCTACCTGTATCCGGTAAAATCCGCTCCCGGCGCTATGTTCGGGTATCTTTGATAACTCCTGGTCAAGTCACCGATGATCTGCTGGATCGGACCATAAGCCCATGCAGTTTCCACAAAGATGTCATTTACTTCCCCGGGATCATTTACCACATCGTACATGGGTGGAAACACATAGGATTGAACAGGCGCCTTTACCAGCTTTTCAATGGTTTTGAAGTGGACTTTCAATGTTCTCCACTTGACCGAGAACAAATCATTGCCGATATAGAACACTATATGTTCCCGCTTTGATTTGTCTGCGCCAAGCAAAAAAGAAGTTTGATCAACACCATCCATTGGCCGGTCTTCGGGTATTCTCCTGCTTTCACCAGCTATGTTTGCAATGGTCGGCATCCAGTCCAGGGATGCAAAAATTTCATTGGATACTCGTCCTGCCTTGATTTTCCCGGGCCAGCGTACCATTCCCGGGGTACGCAAGCCTCCTTCATAACCCGTAAACCCGCCTCGCCAAGGGCCGTTGGAACCACCACCAAACGCTTCAGGGTCGGTGCCGTTATCGCCCGTTAATATGACGAGCGTATCATTTCTCAATCCTGCTTTATCTACGGCATCCAGAACACGACCGATGTTGTAGTCAAGTTCAGTAATAATGTCGGCGTAGGTACCGGCACGGGAGATGTTCTTGAATTCAGGATGAACCATCATGGGTGGATGTATCTGGGTGAGACCGACAAACAGGAAAAACGGACTCTTGTTGTTTTCCTGACGGGCAATAAATTTTTCTGATCTCTCTACGATTTCTCTATCTATGATTTTTCGGGCGTCCAAATCGAATGGTTTGACCTTTATTGCCTGTTTTCCCTTCGTTCCCTGCCAGATGAACGGCTCCGGGAATATAGCGGGATCGAATTGCGGCGTGGATGAGTAGTCTGCTTCCGTTGAATTTTTAATGCCGTACCACTCATCAAAACCCTGGTCGGTTGGCAAGCGGCTGTCGATTTCGCCTAAATGCCACTTCCCGTATAGCGTTGTTTGATAACCGGAATCCGACAACAGCTCTGCAAGGGTATATTCCCAGGGCGCCAGGCCATAGGGCGCGCCGATAGTCACCCTGTGAGTGCCGGATCGTATGGGCAACCGTCCGGTCATGATCGCGGACCTGGTCGGTGTGCACTGGACTTCGACGTTGAAATTGGTCAGCCGCAGGCCTTCGGATGCCAGTGAATCGATACGCGGTGTCGGCACCATCCCGCCCTGCACGGATATGTCTCCCCAACCCCAGTTATCGACCAGTATATAGACAATGTTGGGCCTGTCGGCCTGACCATAGGACAGGCTGCCTGCAACCATCAGGAGTACTGCCGTCATCAATCTGCGGGTGACCATAGTAAAGGGCCCATATCTTTATGTGTCGTTTGCCATCGTCCCTGATGCAAAAGCGAAATTCCAAACAGTTTATCGCGGAGCTTGCCGCTCAGAAATTATATCTCAGCTCCACCCCGTAGGTGCGCGGGGCGCCCCTGGAGGCACGTAAACCGGAGCCATTGGCAACGACATCATCAAAATAATCTTCATCGGTAAGATTATTTCCGTACGCTGACACTTCCCAGTGCTCATCGGGCATGTAGCTCAGTCTCGCTGTGAGAAGACCATAGTCATCCTGCCTTAATGGAGCCATATCGGCTTCGGCGACAAAGTCAAAGAGATAACTATCCTTGTGCGAATACGTGACTACCAGGGGCATACTTGCGTTATTCCAGGTGAATTCATAGGCCATGGAAGCGAATATTGAAAAATCCGGCGCTCTTAACAAGGACTCACCGCTGGCATCGATACCTATAGTTCCGGTCCCGGGCGTACCGCCAAAACCCCGGGCAGCCGCGTCGAAATCAGTATATTCGCTATCCAGGTAGTTGAATCCACCGGTTAAAGTCAATTTGTCCGTTACCAGCCAGGTGAAATCCATGTCTATGCCCCAGATTTCCGCTTCAGCCGCATTTTCCGTAGTTGCCGTTGCGCCGGCCCCCTCGGATGCCCTTGTTACCTGCAGGTCCTTATAATCATAGTAAAAAACAGCAGCATTCAAACGCAGTTGGTTATCCAGGAATTCTCCTTTCATCCCCAATTCAAACATGTCAAGGATTTCCGGCTTCAGGGGTTGTCCACCGACAGCCGGATAATTGAATCCGCCACTTTTAAATCCCCTCGCATAGGTAAAGTAATACATGACATCATCAAGATTGTACTCGAGTGTGGCCTTTGGTGTGAACTCGGTCCAGGAGTCCTTCTGCGCAAACGGCATTGCACCACCTCCAAAAGTAAATCCGGCATCCGGAGAGACGACCACCAGGGCATCTTTTTCATCGTCGCTGTAACGGCCGCCGGCAGTCAGCGACCAGCGGTCGTTTATGTCCCATGTCGCCTGGCCGAAAACGGCCCATGAATCTGATTCAACTGTCTGGAATCCCTGCGAGAACACAAAACCGTTAATATCTATTATGAGATCCAGGTCCGATTCTTCGGAAAAGTAATAAGCGCCCGCTATCCATTGCAGGTTACTGTCGTTGTTTGAGATTAACTGGATTTCCTGTGACACGTTGTTGACAAAATCATCCCCGCCTATTACGTCAAACAGCGCCGATGTGCCGTCTCCGTCCGTGACAAATGTATTATCCAGGTCCGTAAAGGTTGTAATTGATATGAGGTCGACGCCTTCGAGAGCGACATCGAAACGCAGGCTGCCTGAGAACTCTTCTCCCTTGTTTTTGTCGGTCCGGGCCGTTGCAACTTCGTCATCAGCCGTGGCCGTTACGCCTAAAACGCTCAAAAGACTGAGTCCGGGAGGACTGAGATTGGTGATATCGTTCCCCAGGTTATCATCACGTTGCCAGTAGTTCAGCGTAACGCGGGCAGTTACATTACCGGTAACGTCCCAACGAAACTTTCCGCGAAAAGCCTGGTAATCTTCATCGTCAAGTTCCGAGACTCCACCGGGGAAAATATTATCGGCATACCCATCGCGCCACTTGGCCAGTGCGCTCAGCCTTACCCCGAAATTATCGGATAAAGGAAGACTGACTGTACCGGAGAGTTTAACAGCATCGAAATTGCCATAGCCGGCGCTGATACTTCCCTCAAATTCGTCAGCCACATCTTTGGTGATTACCCTTATGGCGCCGCCAGTAGCATTTCTGCCATACAGGGTTCCCTGCGGCCCCTTCAGTACTTCCACCCGCTCAACATCGGCAAATTCGATGGTTGATGCAGTCGCCCTCGACAGGTAACGATCATCCTGATAGGTCGCAACGCTCGGCTCAAGACCATTCAGCGCCAGCCGGGTGCCGACGCCGCGCAGAAAAGGCTGGGCGCTGTTTGCAGTGTTGTTGAAAACCAGGCCGGGAGTTGTCGCCTGCAATGCCTGGGTATTGGAAATACCAAAATCACGCATGGCTTCCCCGGTAAATGCAGTGACCGCAATGGGCACATCCTGTAGGCTTTGGGCGCGTTTCTCAGCCGTAACAACGACTTCCTCCAGTACACGCGACCCGGTGCCTGTTTCACCGGTTTGCGCGGATGCATCCTGAACACCGACAGGCCCTGCAAATACAACTGCGATACCGCCAATAAAGGATGTCCACTTTGAACCGCTTTTCTTGTGTTGCTGCATGGTCTTTCCCCCTTAAGTTTATGCTCTTTCGATAATAGTACGAGTTAACAGAATCTCTCAATAAAGTCTATTCCCGGTCAGCAAGGCACACCGGCGATGCGTCCGCCGTCGACTATCATGCAATGGCCGTGTACGTAGCTGGCCAGTTCCGATACCAGGAACAGCACTACGTTGGCGATCTCTTCCGGTTCGGCGATGCGGCCCAGGGGTATTCCTTCTTTGGCTTCCTTGAGGAATTCGGGATCTGACCAGTATTCCTCGATCATGGGAGTCCTGACCCAGCCGGGCGCAATGGCATTGATCCGGATCCCTGTTTCCGACAGTTCCCTGGCAAGATATGCGGTGAGCTTTACCAGGTTCATCTTGGAGATACCGTAGGGTCCTTCATCCGCGATCACGTCAAACGCGCTGTCGGATGCGATGGTGACGATATTACCGGATCCCTGTTTGACCATGCTGGGTACAATGCGCTGGCACAGGCGTAAACAACTCTTGAAATTCACGTTCTGGACCATGTCCCAGTCCGCTTCGCTTATTTTCAGCAAGGGATCAGGATAACGGTGGATGGCTGCAACATTCACCAGCACGTCGATGGATCCGAATTCCTCGCAGGCACGCTCTGTCAGTGCATCAATCTGCTCGGCGGCGGAAAGGTCAGCGAAGACCGTTGTAACCGGTTGCCCCAGACTCTCTATGGATTGCCTGGTCTGGGTCAGCCTGCCTGACTCGGTCTCCCGATCGGTAAGAACAATGGATGCCCCCTGTTGCGCCAGGGTAATAGCCACTGCCCTGCCGATACCACCGGCGGCGCCGGTGACCAGGGCAACTTTGGCCTCCTGGGAAAGGGGGTTGACGGGACTGTTCATCTATTGCTCATCTATTGTTCGGGCACGGCAAAAATGCCATCCGCAAAGGCCTGTGTGATCTCACCATAGGGCGCGCAGACGGACATCTTCAGGGGATTGTCCTGGGAACAGTTGTACACGGTCTTGGAATGGGAATAATTGTCAAATCCCTGCGGGCCGCCATGGCACCCGATACCGCTGGACCCAATCCCGCCGAAGGGCGCGGTCGGTTCCGCTGCCTGGAAACCGAAGACATTGATGCCGGCGCCACCTGAAACAATACGGCGCTTGAATTGCTCGACCATTTCCGGCTCGCGGGCCATGGTCACAAGGTAAGAAGCCAGGGGCCGCTCGCGGCTGTTAATATAGGCATAGGCCTCGTCCAGGGTGTTGTAGGTCCTCACGGGCGTAACAGGACCAAAAGTTTCTTCACGCATGACTTCCAGGTCATCTGAAGGGTTCACCACCAGGTACATCGGGATTTGGCGCCGTTCACGGTCCGGTTCTTCATCGCTGAGGTTAACCACCTGGACGCCGTTGTTCCTCGCTTCTTCCAGGGATTTGATTATACGGTCATAATGGCGTTCATTGATGATACCGGTTACATCAGGATGGCCGATATAGGTGGGATAGGCTTCCTTCCATACCTTCCCGGCCAGTTCCAGCCAGGTATCCAGCGAGCCTTCTGGTACCAGGGCATAGTCAGGGGAGGTACAGATTTGTCCATTCTTGCAGAACTTGAAGCTCAGGTATTCCTTGATCAGTTGCTCGTCGACTCCGTCTTCAAGGAAAATAGTCGGATTCTTGCCGCCCAGTTCCAGGGTCACAGGAGTCAGGTTCTTTGCCGCCGCCTGCATGACCAGCCGTCCCACATTGGTATTCCCCGTGTAGGTCAGGTGGTCCCAGCGTAACTGGGAGAAATACTCGGAAAATTCAACGTCGCCGACAACAACGGCCAGCACGTCTTCCGGAAAATACTTACCGACACTCGCCCGGATAAGGTCTGCGGTTACCGGGGCCAGTTCAGACATCTTTACGATAACGCGGTTTCCAGCCGCCAGCATGTCAACGACCATGACCAGGGAACATTCAATGGGAAAATTCCAGGGCGCTATGTTACCCATCACGCCTTTGGGCTGTTTGACCACCTCACAACGTGACGACCCATGAACTACATCCAGCAAAGGCCGTTCTTCCGGGGCCATCCATTCCTGCAAATGGACCATGGCGTTTCGGCAACGGCCCAGTACCCCGCCGGTTTCAAACAGGTCGGTAATCAACTCCGGGTGAGAGTCGAAATCCCGGCCCAACGCATCACGGATGGGCTGACGCAAGTCGACCATCATCTTCTCCATGGCCTGCAGCCATTCCATACGTTGCTCATAGGAGGGATTGTTGTCGGCCAGGAAGGCGGCTTTTTGTTTTTCAAACAGTCTGTCCAGTTCTGCTTTACTCGTGTCGGTCATTTCGTGGTCCTCTACGCGGTTTATGTTAATGACGAAAAGTCATATTTATCCAGCACAAGATTCACTTTCTCTATTATCTCTTCAATATCCTCGTACGTGTGGGCAAACGAGAGATAAATGTGCCCGGACGTCGGCAGTGTCAATATCACGCCTTCGTTGATCAGGGCAAGGAAAAAAAGTGAAAGTACCTGCGGGTCCAGTCCAATGTAATTTTCAAAGGCCGGTTCTTCGGCAGACAGGAAAATCTGCAACATGGGGCCAAGCTGGTTGACGTGGCAGGGAATGTTACGCGTCCGGAACGCCTGGCGGATGCCCCCGGCCAGTCTTTCACCAATTTCAAAGAGGTGCTCATATTGATTGTTCGCATCCAGATCACGATAGGCATTGATTGCGCCGATTGACGCGGCGATGGCGGTGGTGCCGTCATTCGCGGTGCCGGATTGAAACACCCTGGGCGTACCCTCCTCCGCTAGGGGATCAACCACCCGCATGATCTCCTCTTTTCCGGCAACCGCGGCCAGCTTCTCGCCGGCGGCAATGGCCTTGCCGAGGGTAACCAGGTCCGGTGTCACTCCGTAATGAGCCTGAGCACCGCCGAGCGCAAGCCTGAAGCCCGTGATCACCTCGTCAAAAATGAGCACGATATTGCGTCGTGCAGTAACTTCCCTGACTGCCTGGAGGTAATCCCTGCTGCTGCCCCACAAGCCGCCGGCATGCATGGCCGGATCAAGCATGACCGCGGCAATATCCTGGCGCTCGTCAGTGATTTTTTCCAGCGCAGCAAATTCACCGTACCTGGCGTGGATGGTATTTGCCGTTATCCCGTCCGGGATGCCGGCGCCAAACGGCTCAGCCGTGGGCCCGAGCCCGGCGAGGAACTGATCATCCTGGCCGTGGTAATGGCCATAGAACTTGACCACCCTGTCCTTGCCGGTGAAGGCCCGCGCATAGCGCACAGCCATGATGACGGCCTCGGTGCCGCTGTTCAGGAAACGCACCCGCTCTGCACAGGGCACGGTTTCCTTCACCAGTTCCGCCGCATCCACGATGATGGGGGGATTAACGACCAGCGGTCCCGTCTGGCTGTGCCCCTCGATGGCGGCGATGACGTCCGGGTGATTATGACCCAGCAGTAGAGGCCCGTTGCAGAGAAAACAGTCGATGTATTCGTTACCATCCAGGTCCGTGACCCTGGCGCCCCGGCCACCGGTTTCATAGAAAGGATACGGCGGAAAATAACGCAAATTTCCGGTGGTTCCACCTGCCAGTGATCGGCAGGCGCGTTCATGGTAAGCGCTGGACGCGGGGGTCAGCTTACGATAAGCAGCGAAAATCTCTTCTTGGATAGTATCTGAACTGCCGGCCGGCAATTTCATCATCCCGGATTATTCTCCCCACGCATCATCGCGCCGATGCAGAATGCTGGTCTCCCGGGGACCTCTCTCGATGACTTCGATGGTCATGCCGCGGCTCACTTCCGCAGGGAAATACGCTATCTTGTCGCCATAAGGATCAAGCACGTAATACTTCTCAGTGTCATCAAGCGGTGTTCCATCTATGCCCACCAACTGCACGCCTTTTGCCTTCATTTCGTCGTAATAAGCCGCCAGGTCATCGACTTCGGTGCACAATTCCGCTACGTAGCCGTCGCCTTTTTCGTTCAACAGGTCCATGAGCGGTCCGGGACCGACAGGCTGGAACAGTTCCAGCCAGACATCGCCTGCATTGATGAACGCGGCCTTCATGCCGCCGATTTCCTCGTTGGAAGCGGCGTCAATACCCAGGTTCATCGGATGCCGGCTTAATCCCATTACGTCGGTATAGAAACTCGCCGACTTCTCCAGGTCCGCAACGACGATGGAAACGTGGCTCATGCGCGGCCCTTGCTGATGCAGCGCCACTTCTTCCCACTGTGCGTCCCGCTGGTTGATCAGGTTGGTTGCATTGTCCTTGATGACTTCGAATATCTCGACCGTCGTCCCCCGGCTCAGTTCGGTCGACCAGTAGGCTATGCGCTGCCCGGTATGCTCGAAATCGCCTTCCTCAACCACGCCTTCCTTGATGAGCCCGCCGTCTTCACCCAGGGGGGAGCCGTCCATGTTGAACATCGGAATACCCCTGGCCTTCATGTCATCCACCACTGCCTGATAATCGTCAGGTTCGAAGTTGATTTCAATTATGGCGCCATCGCCTTTTTCCTTGAGGATGTCCATTCCCGGCCCCGGTGAGGTGGGTAATATCATTTCCAGCCACAGGCCGTTGGCGTCGACGAACACGGCCTCCATACCGCCGGTGGTTTCATCCTCGGCGCTCACCATAATCTCCATGGGATGGCGCCGCCAGCCCACCACCTCGGTCAGGAAGCTGACAGTTTTTTCCATGTCCTCAACCCAGATAGCGGCGTGGTCGAAGCGTAGTTGGGGTTCGATTCGTGTGTCTGTCATTAGCTATCACCTGTTCAACAGTTATAAAAACGATATATAAAAATAATAATACTATGGCCTATTATTTGTCAATAAATTATTCAACCGTATTATATTTTCTTACTTTTTTATAAAATTTTAGTTTATTATCAACTATTTATATTTATTTCAAACTATCGTCATAAAACTATATTTTGGCCTATATTATGCAACCCTCCCCTAAGTTTCACCGGGTTGGCGAGATTCCCGTAATGCAAATACCCAAATAGTTGCACTGCTCGTTTTTGGATTTTGATCTCCTTCACCAAAATTGTATTCGCCGAAACCTTCTGAGTCACCGGTAGTGACTGCGATGTACTGTTTCCCTTCGACCATGAAACTAATGGGACCGCCGCTGGGAACTCCATTGAGACGAACTTGCCATAATTCGGTGCCATCAGATTGATCAACGGCAGAAAATACCCGGTCTCGTGAACCCGAGAATAGCAACCCCCCTGCGGTCGCCAATATGCCGGTGCTCTGTTCTGCCCGCTTACGGGTTGACCACACTATTTCCCGGCTTTCCACGTTTATAGCCCTCAGGCCTGCAAAGTTGCCGTCGCTATCCGGTCTCGGATAAGGTTTTTGCCCGAAATTTCCGTGCGGAGTATCACCCGGTAATAAAGGAGAGCGCATTTTCATGCATGACTCTCTATACGGCGTGAACAGTGTATTCGTTTCAGTGTTGAATGATGTTGGCTGCCAGTTTCTGACGCCCAGGGAATCAGGGCAGACAAAACGCGTTTGATTTATTTCAGGCATGGCATCGGCAGCTATTTTTTTAGTACCGGTTATTGGATCAATTCTCTCGATTACATTTTGCAAACCTGTATCTATCGAGAATTGATACTCACCATTACTGACCTGCATGGCTTCATAAATGGCTTGCTTACCGCCCGTAATGACTACTTTTTTGTCAACTCCATTGACCGGCAAGGTTACAACTGTCCGTTCAAAGGCCCAATCATAATTCCATTGATCATTCGGTAAATGCTGAAAATGCCATATCAGCTCTCCGGTATCGATATCGAGCGCGAGGGTGGAATTGGTGTAAAGCCCGTCATTGCTTGAGGCGTCTTCAACCAATATTCTCAAAAGTTGTGGCCTGTAAGTATTGCCGGTACCAAAGAAAACCCGCTTTGATTCCGGATCATAGCTGCCTGGTACCCAGACACTCGCACCCTGGCGTTGCTCTGCCGCAACCCCATTCCAGCTATCACCGCCCTGTTGTCCATCCTGTGGGATGGTATGGAAGCGCCATAATTCATCACCGGTGTGTACATCAAACGCTGCGATAAAGTTCATTCCTGGTGAGGTGGAACTGGCCGTACCAACGAGAATTTTTTCATCGGCAACCAGGGTACCCCCGGAAAACCAGAGAGTGGTAGAACTTAATACGGATTTATCCCATGCTACCTTGCCGGTTTTTACGTTGAGTGCGACGATATTTCCGTCATCGGTAGTCAGAATGATATTGTCGTTATAAATGGATATGGCGCGCGGACCAAAGGCACGTTGAGAGTTCCACTTTTTCTCTCTCTCATAACGCCAGAGTATATCCCCTGTAACAGCATCAAATGCATAGACGACGCTGCCTGCACCGTACATGAACAAAACCCCATTATGGACTAATGGTGTTGAAATGTTCCTGCCATAGGGCATTGTCCATGTCCATGCTACCTTCAGGTCAGTCACATTTATTGCATTAATATTTTTTAATGGACTGAAACCCTTTGCGTCGTAGGTTCGGCGCCACATTAACCAGTCCCCGGCGGGCGCTTCCGCCAGGGTCTGACTGCTTACCGCCGTGATCTTGTCAAGCGGGTTAGCCCGCGGGTTGGGTGGCGGCGGTATGGCGACAACATCTGCAGCAAGCCGGCCTCCGGAGGGTATCGGTAAACGCACGGCGTCATACTCATCCTGGTTTTGTGAGAGTTCACCGTCCCTCGCAGGAAAACCGCTCACCTGGAACATATACGCCAGAACCTGCCGGTATTGTTTGCTGTCAAGTGTTCCCGGCGAACCTGTCGGCATCTCTGTTTCAAGATATTGCAACAATTCTCCTACAGAGCGTCCACCCCAAATACTGTAGAAAAGGTCACCGGTAATCGGTGGTGAGGAACCATCATTTAAATTTACCCCGTGACACAACTCACATGATTGCTGGTAGACTGCCTTGCCCTGTCGCGCCTGCTCAGAGGTGTAACCGGGCAGGAAAGTATCGAGAGCAAAAGCCGGGTTTTGCAGTGCAAACACGAACGCGAGGATCACTACAAGAATGATTTTCATCATGTGCGCATAAAAACTATAAGCCGCTGGCCTATTATTAATCCTGCCGTTAAATCTTATTTTTTAATAATTCTAATTTCAATTCATTAATATATTGTATATTAAC
The DNA here is from genome assembly GCA_028819495.1 of Gammaproteobacteria bacterium. GTDB lineage: Bacteria > Pseudomonadota > Gammaproteobacteria > Eutrophobiales > Eutrophobiaceae > JAAXHV01. The sequence goes on from JAPPLI010000149.1 coordinate 69,434, forward strand.
GGGTTACGCATTTTAAACAATAGTTTGCAAAAAACTATATTCTGGCCTATACTTGCCGAATGTTATATTGAGTGACTGCAATATCAATGTTTTGGCGTTAACATACATCCCCCGGAGAGATATTAATGAAGAATCCTCGCGAATTACTGAACCCTCTACGGTCAAGCTTGTTCACCTGTATTTCAGCGGTTTTTGTACTTGTTCCGGCATCCGGCGCCTTACATGCCGCAGTACTGGAAGAAGTGGTGGTCACGGCACAAAAACGTGAGCAGAACCTGCAGGACATCGGTGTGTCAGTAACGGCTTTTAGCGGTGCGCAGATGAGAAAACTGGGTTTCGTAGAATCCAATGATTTGATTGCGCAAACTCCCGGCCTCGAAGTATCCGGTTATGGTGGTAGCGCGATTGCTTCATTTAACGTTCGTGGTGTCGGTCAAAACGATTACACGGCAAATCAGGAAGCGCCGGTTGCCTTATATATAGATGAGGCCTACCAGAGTTCCAACGTAACTACGCGCTTCAGCTTGTTCGATGTTGAGCGTGCGGAAGTTTTACGCGGCCCCCAGGGCACCTTGTTCGGGCGCAATGCCACGGGGGGGCTGGTACATTACATCACTACCAAGCCCTCGCAGGAATTAGGCGGGTTTGTTGATGTGACCCTGGGTGAAGAAGGACGCCGGCGTGTTGAAGCTGCTGCAGGTGGCGGCCTGTCCGACCAGGTTTCGGCTCGCTTGTCGATGGTCTATAACGAGGATGACGGTCTCCTGAAAAATGACATTGGTGCTGATGCACAGAGGGCTGATGACTGGGCTGTGCGGGGACAATTGTTAATCGAACCCTCCGAAGCTGTAAGCATACTGTTGAAAGCGCAATATGCCGACGAAGACGCTGCGCCGAACGGATGGACTTTAAATGTGCCGTCCTACAACGCAACTGATTTTTTTGGCTATGTTGATGAAATAGACGGTAATCCTTACACCATTTCCAATGATTTCGATTTTTTTCAAAAGACTGAAGTCATCAATTTGTATGGCAAAATCAGCTGGGATCTTGGTGGCTTTACGCTGACCTCTGTTACTGATTATCAGGATATCGATCATGATTACGCTGAAGATTCAGACTCAACACCCGACAGCGTTTACCACTACACCCAGACTGCAGATATTGAACAGATTTCACAGGAACTTCGTTTGAATTGGGAAGGTAAACGGCACCGTACTGTCATTGGTGTGTATTTTTTGGATATCGATGGCGAATTTACCACCGAGCAATCCGGGCTGTTTTATTTTGGTCCTGATATTTTCGACGAGTTCGCCGTTCAGGATACAACAACCTATGCGATTTTCGGGCAAACGGAATATGATTTTACTGATCAGCTTACCCTGATACTCGGTGTGCGCTACAACGATGACGAAAAAGACTATACGTTAATGGCGCCTGAATTCGGGTTCCCGACTTACACAGGCTCACTTAATGAAGACGACTTTAACGCAAAGGTACAGCTTGACTATAAGCCGAACGATAACTGGTTGTTGTATGCCGGTTGGAATCGCGGCATCAAGTCCGGCGGTTTTAATTTTCCACTTACGCCGGTCAGCGGCGATGTTTTACCATACAGTGGTGAGGTACTCACCTCCTACGAAGCAGGATTTAAAGCAAGCTTGACCGATACCACACGTCTGAATGTATCGGCTTATTATTATGACTACGAAGATTACCAGGCTTACAACATTGATCCTTTCTTTAATGCGCTGCTGTTCAATGCAGAAGCTGAATTCTTCGGTGGCGAGATTGAGTTGGTCGCGAATCCTGTTGAGGGACTGGATATTTTGCTGGGGGCGTCTTTCAGCGACACCGAGATAACCGGCCTGCCTACCGATTTTAATACTTTGGATCCTGTCACCTTCGCTCCTGCCCAGACTTACCCGACCGGTAAAGAAAAAGCGCCGCTGGCGCCTGATGTTACCTTCAATGGACTGGTGCGTTATTCGTGGCCTGCCTTTGGTGGGCAATTAGCGCTGCAAGGAGATTTCCGTTGGACTGACGACCAGAAATTTAATTTATCTGAATCCGAAATTGTCACTGAAGATTCATATGGCATAGTGAACGCCAGGCTGGATTACACGAGCGGTGATGAGTCCTGGACTGCGGCCATTTTTGTTAATAACCTGACCGATGAGGAGTATCGGACCTTCGGGGTTGACGCAAGCTTGTTCTTTGGTTCCGGAGAGGACGTTTTTGCTCCAAAACGCTGGGTGGGTGGAAGCATCGGATATAACTTTTGAGGAAATACGGCAGTGACATAACACGCCGTGACTTCGTCAAAGGAACACTGATCGGTTCCGGCGCCATGCTGTTGAGTATGCCGGCGCCCAATACGGCGATGGCCGGGTCCGGTGATACAGCTGCACAACATCACGCGCAGACGGCTCACCCATGGGATGGTTATGCCGGTGTTGGCGATTACGCCCGCGCAAACGGTAACACGGAAAGCACCACAACCGCCGCCCACCTGATACGTGACAAACAAATTGACGGGCTGTTGAGTGGTGCAGTCGACACCGGAGAATCGTACGACCTTGTCATCATCGGCGGCGGTTTTGCCGGTTTATCGGCTGCACGCACTTTCCTGAAGGAAGCCATGCCGGGACAGTCCTGCCTCATCCTGGAAAACCACGCCCTTCCGGGCGGGGAAGCAAAGCGTAACGAATTTATTGTCGACGGCTATAAGATTACCGGTCCGCAAGGGTCGAACCTTACCGTGGTTCCCGGTGTTAAAGGTGACTGGTATGACAAGTTATTTAACGATCTGGAAATTCCCCGCCATCCGGAATTCCAGACCCTGGAGGGCTACAGGGGTAATTTAAGATTATCCCCGACAAATTACCTGCCCATGCTGGGTATTGCCGAACAGGCGGCAAGCGCGGGTTACTTCTTTGACAAGGAAACCTTCGGCCTGGAGGAATCCTTCTGGGATATAGATTCAAGTCAGAGCGCTTATGCAAACACGGCTTTTTCGGCGGCTGAGAAAGCAGACCTGGAGCGCCTGCGTGAGGGAACTGGCGTCAATAAAGCCGGCGACGATTGGTCGCGGTGGCTGGACAGTATCACCTACCAGGAATATCTCGAAGACATCCTCCATATTCAACCCCGTGTAATCAAACTGCTGTCCATAACCCTTTCAACAACCTCGGGCATGGGTTGCGATGCAATTTCTGCCCGCTACGCAATGATGTCTGCTCTGCCGGGGTTTGATAAAGGCTTCGGTGACAAATCGCTGTATCGGGTGCCTTCAGATGACAAGGAGATTGCCGGCATTTTCTCGTTCCCCGGGGGCAACGATGCAATCTATCGTCTCATGCTGAAGAAGGTGTTGCCGAACGCGATTTCAGGGGGCAAGAGCTTTGCAGAGATTCATGATTCGGCATACCAGTTTGACAGTTTTGATGCCCCGGGCAACCCGGTTAGAATCCGTTTACATTCTACAGCTGTTCGTGTCGCGCATGACGGCGACCCGGCCGGGGCGAACAGCGCTACGGTCTATTATCAGAGGAATGATAAAGTCTATCGTGTCAAGGCCAGAGGCGTCGTCTCTGCTATTGGAGGTTGGGTAAACAAGTATATTATTCGGGATCTGCCCGGCGAATATGAAGATGCTTTTGGTAAACTGGTCTATGGCTCAAACATGATTGTCAATGTAGCGCTCAGAAACTGGCAACCAATGGCAAAATTAGGGGTGAGTGCCTGTCATTTTTTCACAGACAATGGTCTTGGCGGTTATTGTAATATCAGGCGGCCGATGGTTTTTGGTGACAATCAATCCCCTCTCGACCCCGAAAAACCGGTTGTTCTGACCTTTTATATCGGGTTTACAAAACCGGGATTACCCGCAAAGGAACAGGCGGCTGCAATACGGTGGGAACTGATGTCAAAAAGCTATGCCGATATCGAAGCGTCGGTTCGCCAGCAACTGACAACCATGTTTGGTTCGCTGGGATTCGATGAGGAACAAGATATCGCCGGGATTGTCGTAAATCGCTGGGGCCACTCCTATGTCGCTGCAGTCCCGGGATTCTTCCATGGGAACAATGGCAAGGCGGCTCTGCAGCAGGTTATTGCCAGACCATTCGGACGTATTGCCTTTGGCCACTCGGAACATAAGGGAATTCAGGAGTGGTTTGGCGCAGTCGAGCACGGTGAGCGCGCGGCCCGGCAGGTCCTGGAAATAATAAATACCTAGTACCCTTTCCAGTTAATATTGACATGTTCAGCGGGTCGGGAAGCGGTTGAG
>JAPPLI010000064.1 GCA_028819495.1 Gammaproteobacteria bacterium
GTCCTCATCGGCACCAACACCGACGAACGCTACCCCGGAATATTCAGAACTCTATTTCAATCTGCCAGTGCGGGGTGTGCGCGGCGCTGCCGGTGGTCAGGCCGATCAGCCAGATCAGGTTCATTTCCACGGTGACGGCGCCGATCCTCACGTCCTGATAAAACGCCGGCCCCAGCCGGTGGTCCTGCTCCGACAACGCCGGCAGGTACTTGATTTCACCCGGCGCGCCGAAGGCCTCGAAGCCGATGGCGGTATCATAATCCAGGCTGTACTCCGTGCGCCAGATGTATTCCAGTTCGGTGCTCTCGTCCGCGGCGCTGCCGAACTGCTGCTCGAAGTTCACGTTCAGGATGTGCTCAAAGGCGCCGGACACCCTCCGGAACAAGAAGCGCCCCTCCAGGTTATGAGGTTCGTCGCCCTCGTCGTTCACCTCGATTTCCATGTGGAAACCGAAATCCAGCCAGTACCTGCCCTCCTCGGTAAGCTGCAACGTGTTTTCCCACCCCAGGATGTCGTACTTGAACCCTTCGCCGGCAGGCTTGATCACGCTGGCGGTGATGGAGGTGGCCCAGAAATCCTTCACGCCATATTCAAGTTCGAACTCCTGGTGCTTGAAACCGTGGTATTCATTGTCATCATCCACCACCATATTGCCAATGCTCTCGAATTGCAGGTCTCCCCTCTCCACGATGGGGAAATAGACCTTAATGTCCGTCAGGTCGGCACGCACGTAGCCGGGCGTTGCAATCACTAGCGCAACGACCAGTAAAACAGGGAGATTCCTTGTAATGGGAAAAGTCATAGGAAAAATTCTCAAAAACAAGAAAAAATTACCCCCCCTGGGGACAGACCTGAGGTCTGTCCCCACCATCTCATTACCATTCCCGCACAGGCGGGAATCCAGGGAGCGGTATGACAAAGATCTGAAAGCAAGTGAGCGCTTTCACGTACGGGAGAAAGTGTTACACTGCCAGAATGAAGCTGAACCTGACCACAACTTGGGAGGATGTGCGTCGGCCGAGAATCATCCTGCCATCAGCCGGCTTGCTTGCTGGCGTATTGGAGGAAGGCAACATTGCCACAGCCGGCGGTCTGGTTCTTGCAAGCTTGGCGCTGCTGTGGTCCGGCAACCTGGAGCATTGATGATGACATCGCATTATTGACAGCTGGTGCTATCGCCTTCGGCGGCGGCGCGCTACTCGGCTTACCTGGCCACTCGCCAGGCGCGCCGCGACAAGCAGCGCTGATTAAATCAGGTCTCTTTCAGCCAGCGTTCCCGGGCTGTACTACTCTCGCATCCATGCGCGACCTGATACTGCGTTAGCCGGTTGGGCCCTCGCATTGCAAACGGCAACACCTGCCCGCTCACTGCCTTGGTGGAGCCGACATGCACGAAATCGGACAAGGGATGTCCTGAATTTGCTCTTTCTATTTACCTTCCTTGTCCTTACGATGAGCTTTGATATCGTTGATAATATCTTTCGTCGTCATGCCCTGAAACAGCGCTTCTCGCTCCGTAGTGTAATCGCCATGCCCTGTTCTATACTGGTTCAGGAAACGAATGGTATCGACCACGCCTACTTCCCGGACCAATGTGTCAGTTACCTGTTGGTTCAGTTCAGAAAGAGGTTGAATACGTGCGCTCATTGTAAAATCTCCACAGCCAGATCAAGAATGGATACTATGTAATCAATCGCCTCTGAACTCAGTAACGAAACAGCACCGGTTTGTACAGATAACAAAATTGCCAACACTGCCTCCGTCTCAACCTTTATACGCGGTTGCGTCTGATCATCAAGAGGCCGTTGAACACAACAACACAATCAAGGTAAATTTGCATGATTGGCTTCCGAGCGTATGTTTCAGTCTAGAACAAAAAAGGGGCAGTGACAACACTCACTCAGTCAGTCAGATAAAGACCAGCTCAGCCTGCCTGAAAGTCCATTATCAACACCCCCGGAGTTGCCTGATTTACAGCAAAACGCCATGCAGTATATCATTGTCGGGGGGGTCTTAAACCGCTAACCAGGTCGTCCTCCCATGCCAGTAAATGCGCCGTTAGGCGCAATAACGCGCATAAAACACAAAAAGCACAAGAAAGACAAACAGGCACGTTTACTTCTATCTGAATAACAGGAGAAAAAAGTTATGGCAACTGTAAAAGAGATGATGATGCAAGATGCGGTCGCGAACGCCGGCACTGCATACATGATGTCTGCCGGGGACACATTTGAGGGCACCATCACCAATACGGCCGGGGATACGGAAGACTGGATCGGCATTGAAATGGAAGCCGGCACGAAGTACACCATCAGCGTGGAAGGCACCCTTGCCGAGAGTGGCGGAACCATGGACGACGGAGCCATGGACACCATCCTGACGCTCTTTGATTCGAAGGGCGGCATGATTAACATGAACGACGATACGAAAGACGGTCTCAATTCCGAGTTGGAGTTTACTGCGCCGGTCAGCGGCACCTACTACATCAGCGTCAGCACCTACCGGAGCAACCCGAACCTGGACAATTCAGGCATGTACACGGTGTCGGTCACGGGCGTGATGGTGGACCCGACTGCCAGGGAAAAGAAAACGGGCACCGAACGTGTGGACGCAGATGATACCACTGACCCTGTGACTCTGTACGCCTCCGGCAACGACAAACTGAAAGGCGGCGATGTCAACGATGAGATCAGCGGCCTCAGCGGCGACGATACCCTGTACGGCAAGGGTGGCGACGACATCCTGGACGGCGGCGACGACAACGACCTGCTGGTAGGCGGTCCGGGCGCCGATACCCTCAAGGGCGGTGAAGGTCAGGACACTATCGACTACTCCTCTTCGCCGGACGGGGTCACCATTCACCTGGGCGACGGCACGGCCCGCGGCGGCGATGCCGAGGGCGATACCATTGTTGACAGGGGCAATGCCGACCGGATCGAGCACGTCAGGGGTTCCATGTATAACGACATGCTGACCGGCAACAGCCGGGACAACAGCCTGTGGGGCCGGGCCGGCGATGACGACCTGGACGGCGGGCCGGCGCGACGACTCCCTGTACGGCGGGGCCGGCAATGACACGTTCTGGGGCGGCCACGGCAGCGACATGATTTATGCTGATGCTGCGGACAGGATCATTCATGGCAATCAACCGGATAACTTCACAGCGGATGGCACGGCCACTCCTGCCACCCTAGCCGACGAAAGCGAGGAAATGGAAGGCGATGTCGATACCTTATTAAGAAAGCGATTGTTCTCTGTCTTGAGGTGCGTACAGAACAAGGGTTGCCGTTAACCATTGAAACAGAGCAAATTGAGGTAGCGGCTTAGTGGCGGTACTGCCCTCTTTAAGTGGGCAGCAAGTCGTACGGATTTTCAAGCTCTTTGGTTGGAATATGGTGCGCAGGAGAAGCAGTCACATTATTATGACAAAGGAAGGAGAAATGGCGACGCTGTCTGTCCCTATTATTGCAGCACAAGCAGGATACAGGTCCGATCGCATGACTGCCCTGGAGGCCCGGGTGGGTGGGATTGACAAGCGCCTTGTTATCGTGGAAGCTCGCCTGAAGGCCAGTTATTGCAGGAAAAAGAGAAAAAAGGGGACGGATCCCTGCTTACAATTGCAGGGGCATGCTTAAGTCCACCCCCCGCAGGTTTGCTTTGATCCTCCTGTTATTGGTCATCACGCCTGGCGCCGAATGAGCCTACTACCGAGGCGTATTCGAAGATACCGCCGACTTCCTCGTGCCCCGGCCCGTAGAAGCGGCCTTCAATACGCTTGCGCGGATCAGCAGTATTAAGTGCGTCTTCAACATCTCCGAGCTCTTCACTGAAAGAACCATTGTTCAGGTCAAGATCATCCCAACTGGCAGAGCTTATGGTAAGACCGCTTACGACCAGGGGATCACCCGTCCTGAGGTCCCTGATGCTGTCGAACAGGACGTCCACCGTCGGGTTCAGGAAATCGGCAATCGAGATGGTGACGTCGGCCGTGAGCAGGCTGCGGTCCTCAAACCTTTCAAGCAGGTTTACCCCGATGGCAACCCCGTTCCAGGTACCGCTGCCGGAGTCATCGGGATTGCTGCCGCTGGCATTGCCGAACGTAAAACTGAATACGGCAACCTGTGATGGGTCTTCAGTGTTCCCGTCAAACGTCGCCTGGACGCCGAAATAGTGGTGCTCGAGCCAGCCGCCGTAAGTGAGAACCTCGGTTGTTTCACTTTTGCCGACAATAGGAATTGCTTCACCTGTCCTGCGCGACTGGGCAAAGGAAATGCCCCCGTAGGTCATCACTGCCTGGTACTCGTTACCCGCCAGGTCGTGATCGGCAATGCCGATAGTCTGGGTTAAGGCGGCACATTCCAGCCCCTCACACTCGGAGGCGGTAAAGATATCGTCATCACCGGTGACCAGCAGGGCCAGCGTGCTGGTGAGATATGTGTCCGTATCGGGACTGTCAGCTATGCCTGTAATGGCGTCTCTTACCTGGTCCTCCGTCAGGTCAAGCGCGGCACCGCCGATATTGGTAGTGGTCTGGTCCGCATCTAACGCCCATTCGATATCAGGGAACGTACCCATGGGCTCGGGTTCCGGTTCAGGGTCAGGTTCCGGTTCCGGCTCGGGTTCCGGCTCCGGTTCCGGTTCTGGCTCGGGTTCCGGCTCCGGTTCGGGTTCCGGCTCAGGTTCCGGCTCGGGTTCTACCATGGGTTCGGGTTTGGTGTCGCCGCCATTGCCGCAGCCTGATAACAGGAAAGCCAGCGACAAAGCGAACAGGAAGATCAGTTTATGCACGGCAAAATCCCTCACTCTGGTTATAGACTATGCCCGCGTCTTATACCACAGAACGACGAGAAAATAAAAATGGCCTGCTCACGTATTTATCCTTTTCTATATGGCACAATACGGACTACCGGCTTACCGTTCCTGGAAACGATAAGCCCTTCTCCGGTGTTGGCTACCTCGTCCATCAGCTTGAGACATTTTGCCTTGAACTCGGACGCTTTGATCGTATGCATGCCGCCGGTTTTGTCTGTGTTCATGTTTTTCATTCACCAAGTGAGGCGTGTTGGCAGATACTCTGGATTATATCATGGTCATGACCATGGTCTACTCTCTGGTACTCTCTCTGGTCCTTCCGGCAACCGCGAGCGGGGTGCCCTCCCTCATGGCAGTTTCAACATGCCCTTGCCAAAGGGGGTGGCTTGGGAGGTGGACAAGTGTAAAGCCACCCCCTTGGCGCCTTCGGGCTGTCCCTGATCCGTGGCCCTGGCGAATACAAACCGGGCCGCCCTCGGGTATATGGGCATACAACATCCTGAATTTCATTCGACCGGTCAACCGGCGTTGTTTGTTCTTGTTCATGCCGGACCGACCACCGCCTGGTTTCCTTATGGCAAGGATAATTTTATCCGGCCCGGACAGGTTGAAAAGCAAAAAATCATCAAAAATGTGAGAAAACTCACATTTTTGCGAAAAAACATGACTATTGCCCGTAGTTTCGGCTTCAGCGACAGGGGCGACTATGCATGTGTGCCAGAAGCCAATCGGCAGCGGCCCAGGCTTGACGTGAACGCTTAAACGATCGAACCGGCGTAATACAGCGGAATGAAGCGTATTTTTTGTTCAGGAAGTTCCGCCCACGGGCCACTGTATAATACCAGTCCTTCACGGCAAGCCGGATAATTATCCAGCAGCATGTGCAGACTTTTAAGGCTGCCGCCTTTACCTGATTTCACTTCAACGGCGTAAATCCGATCGTCTTTATTCACCAGGTAATCAACCTCCGCCGTACTGCCTCTTGCCGCCCTCGCCCAGTAATAAAGTTCACTGTTTTGTGTCACGAGCAGCTCCTGGGCAACAAACTGTTCGGCCAGTTTTCCGCGATAAATGGTCAACAAGTCCTGCTGCCTTATTTCAATGTCAACCGGAAGACGATTCAAGCGTTGCATTAACCCGATATCGATCAGGGATGATTTAAATTTTTTGTTATTGATGCCTGCTCCCAAGGGCTGTCCCACAGTCTTCACCGCCGGAATCCTGTTAAGGACTTTTGCCATGCAAAGCAAATCGAATGCCTTGTGAATGGTCGGATTAGAAAAACCCTCCACCAACCGCGCATATTTAATCTGCTCCCCCACTTTCGCAGCACAGTTGACAAGTACGCCATCCAGACAGTTCTTGTCAGCTCGCGCTGCATATTTTGCGAAGTCCTGCCGGTAGGAATCCAGAATTTCCGTCTGTACCTCGAACGCATCCAGCACAGACAGATTTTCATGGTAAGCCCGCACCGCCTCCGGCATTCCCCCGACAAAAAAATACTGCCTCAACTGGTTCAACAACAGGTGATGCACAGCCCTGTCCAATTGAACAGGCGGTTTCTGCAATATCTCCGCCAACTGTTGTTGTCCGCCGGCCCATAGAAACTCGGCAAACGTCATGGGATACATATCAAGAAAGCGGACACGGCCTACGGGGAATGACAAATCGCCCAGCGCAAACTCCAGCAGGGAACCTGCCGCAACGACATACAGCGCAGGGTGTTCTTCATAAAGATAGCGCAACGCCATCAATGCCCGTGGGCAAGCCTGTATTTCATCAAGAAAAAGCAGTGTTTCGCCCGGGACTATGCGTTGTCCGGCAACAAGAGCCAGTTGCGATAAAATAGTCTGACTACTGAGGTCCCCGGCAAAAATATCATGCAGGTCGCGCCGTTTTTCCAGGTCGATTTTGACAATTGATCCGAAGTGGTCCTGCCCGAACCTGTCGACAGACCAGGTTTTTCCGATTTGGCGCCCTCCCCTGATAATCAGCGGTTTGCGCCTGCTTGAAGTCTTCCAGTGCAGTAATTGGTCGTCTATCAAACGTTTCATCAACATATCCTTTAATATGTCAGTCTGTATAAAATACTTTATACTTAAATAATCAGGGTTATTTTAATAGTTATCCTTTAATTAATCAAGCTTTTATATAACACCTTTTATATAACACCATAACGGTTCCCCATTGGTCAGGTGGTGGTGTCAGAGGATTAACAGCCACCACAACGGACGAATTGGAGATTTTCGCCGGTGATGCCGAATCTCAGGAAGCGTTTTTCAGCAGGGAATGCTTCTTCAGGGACACCCGCAACAGGGACACGGCCGCGGGCGTCACTCCCGGAATGCGGAAGGCCTGGCCCAGGGTGTCAGGCCGCTGCGCCGTATTTTTACTTGACGTTTACTTACTAACTGGTTATAAGACTAGTCAGGTTAAATGTGATGAGAGGTAATGATGAGTAACGTATGGCAAGTTCAGGACGCGAAAGCGCGGTTCAGTGAATTACTTGAAACAAGCCTCGTCAAAGGCCCCCAGATTGTCACCAAACGTGGCGTGGAAGCGGCAGTCCTGGTGCCGATTGAGCAATGGAGACAGCTGGAGCGGACAAACAAACCCAGCCTCAAGGAACTGTTGCTGACGCCGGAGGCGCGTACTGACACCCTGACGCCGCAGAGGAAGGCGCGCCGGCGTCGCAAGCCACCGGACTTCAAGTAGGAAGTGTATCTGCTCGATACCAATGTTGTTTCCGGACTGCGTCGTTCGAGGCCAAACCCGAATGTAACAAACTGGCTAGCGGGCGTCGCAGATGATCAGCTTTATGTTTCCGCAGTGACTATCGGAGAAATACAAACCGGCATTGAGGTCACTCGCGCACAAGACGCCGACAAAGCCAATGAGCTTGAGCTCTGGCTCAACAAGGTGGTCTCTTCGTATAATATATTGCCGATGGACGCGACGGTTTTTCGGGTATGGGGGCAACTGATGCAACGGCAATCACACACCTTGACAGAAGATGCGATGATAGCAGCGACAGCCTTGTTTCACAGACTGACCGTAGTCACCCGCAACGTCAACGACTTTACCCAACTCGGTGTGGACATTCTGGACCCTTTTGCGCAAAAGTGAATGAGATATGATACGGGACGACAAGATCACTGTTGCCAATAAAGTGAAGGGAGATCGGGGGCAGGAATATCTCATTGCGAAGCTGGCCACATGAGACACCTGTCAAGCCTCGCTCCCGGAGTCATCCGGGACGAAGAAAGCAAAGTGCTCTTCTGAAAGATCTGCCTGATTATAGTCTTGCAAGGTAATAGTACCGCCACCCTGTGCCGTCAGGTCGATGAGCAGGTTGTCGCCCTGTTGCTGCACGCTGAGATCGGTGACGGACTGGATGTCCTCGAAGGCCTGTAGAACGATCCGGTCCTCACCATTGCCGAAGTCCAGGATGGTATCGCCGCCGCCGGGGCCGCCCCGAATTGAATCCGCCCCCCGAGTCCCTGAGAACGCGTCATCGCCGTCTGTGCCTGTCATGGTATCCGCGCCCCAGGTTGATTTCATAGGTCAGCCCGGCCCGCAGTTGGGTCCTGATCCAGTTCTCATCGAGGCCGTCGTCCAGACGACCCGTAAACGTATCGCCCGGCATCATGCTGTATGTGGTCTCGGCGCCGGCCGCCGCATCGCCCATCGTTTCAGTGACAGTTGCCATCATTTTTCCCATGGTAATGTTATACTGGACAAATCAGGATTAGTTTCCTGTAATTTCAGTATAGACTTTAAACCGGTGATCAGGTTTCTTCGGAAGTATGATTATACTCGCTAATCTGATTGACGCGCTATTGGCAATGGTGGTGATACTTGTCGTTATCGTCCTGCTGCTGTGCTGGATAATTTACAGGCACACCAAAGCCCTGAAGGATGTTGCTAATTTCCTACGCATTATAGCGGTCAACTACCAGAAACCTGATGGCGAATAACTCTAAATTCTCATCCTCTTCAATGAGGGTATTCCTGCCGGCACCAACTTCCTGCGCTCCTTCTCGTGCCGGCAGGTTTTTTGTTCCCCATGGATACCTGCGGCATTATTACGACATTGAACTTAAAGGAAAGGTTGCCCAGGTATAATACGGTGAAAACGATGGAATCACTGCCAGGGATTAACCACTGTCACGCCCGAAGCCTTGAAGTCACCAATGTCCCGCGTTGCAACGGGCATACGGTGAACAAGAGCAGTTGCCGCGATTTGCGCATCAGCAACATTCAGCCTTTGTCCCCGCTTCTCGGCTTCGGCAGCCATGTCTCCGTAGATTTCAGCCGCCCGCTCGTCAAACGCAAATATCCGCCCTCTGAACCGATCCCTCGTCGCCTCCCAGAAACGAAGCAGGCTTTTTTTCCTCTTGCCGTCGGGGAGCCGCGCCACCCCGTAACGCAACTCGGCGAGTGTAACGGTTGACAGCGCCAGCATGGGTTCATTGCTTTCAAGCCAGGTTACAACACGCGTTGAGGGATTTGACTTGGTGAGTTCGGACAGGACATTCGTGTCCAGCAGGATCACGGAAGGTTCACAGGTGACTGTGGTTGATCGTGCTCATTGACAAACGGTTCGATATCCGTACCGGGTTCGACCAATGAAATAAGATCATGAGGAAAATCTGACACAGGCACAGGCTCTTCGGCAGCGGCGTCCAGGATAGACCGCGCCAGCGCCTCAAGACTGCACCCGCGCTGTTCAGCGTTACGTCGGAGCCGTTCCTTTGATTCTGTGGAAAGATTGCGAATCGTGATACTGGCCATAAGCTACCCACATCTGTTAAGAATTAAAATGATTTCATGCAATCATAAAAAAAGCAACTTTTTTCGCTCACTCACTTGATAGCAAAAAGGGGGTAACATTGTACAGACCTGACTGCCGCTGCCGCTTGCTATCGAGGTAGTTTTCGTGTAATTTTATAGTTCAACTGAAAAAT
>JAPPLI010000184.1:0-12429 GCA_028819495.1 Gammaproteobacteria bacterium
GCCCTTGTCAAGGACTGCAACGCAGTATTGGAGCCTCTGCTTTGCTCCCTGCGGGCGGGCCGGGAAGCGGTCGCCCACGGCGTTGCGCCGCTTGGCAAGGACTCGCCATTCCCTGCACGGCGCGCCTTGCGCTCAACCGCTTCCCGGCCCGCTGAACATGGCAATATCACCTGGAAAGAGTACCAGGAACTGACCTGTGCATTACTCCCAAATCATTGGTTGTGGGGGCTATCTTCCTGAACGGATCATGCACAATTCCGAGCTGGAAAATCTGGTTGAGACAACTGATGAATGGATCCGGTCCAGAACCGGGATAAGACAGCGGCATATTGCCAGGGAGGATGAGACCACGTCAGACATGGCCTGCAATGCATCACTTCTCGCCATGGACATGGCCGGAATCAAACCTGATAACATCGATCTGATCATAATTGCCACATCAACTCCCGACCTGATCTACCCCAGCACTGCCTGCCTGTTGCAGAAAAAACTGGGATTGCGTAACGGTTCCGCAGCATTTGACGTACAGGCCGTATGTTCCGGATTTATTTATGCATTGAGTATTGCAGATCGGTTTATCCGAACCGGGGAAACCCGGTGCGCGCTTGTCATCGGCGCCGACATGAATTCCAGGATACTGGATTGGACAGACCGCTCGACCTGTGTATTGTTCGGCGACGGCGCCGGCGCCGTTATCCTTGGGAGCAGTGCTGATCCCGGCATCTACAGGACATTGTTACACGCTGACGGCAGTTACAGTGATTACCTGAAAGTACCATCGGGAGTTTCCAGACCGACGGGAGAACCTTTCATCAGAATGCGCGGCAATGAGGTTTTCAAGTTTGCCGTACAGAAAATGGACGAAATCGTAGATGAAACACTGAAAGATACCGGTTTGACAAAAAAGGACATAGACTGGCTCGTGCCCCATCAGGCGAACCAGCGAATCATTACCGCTACCGTGAAAAAGCTCGGCGTCAGTATGGATGAGGTGATTATGACCGTAGCGGAACACGGCAACACCTCCGCTGCGTCGATCCCCCTGGCTCTGGATGTCGGCGTTCGTGATGGGCGTATCAGGCGAGGGGACGTCATATTGATGGAAGCCGTTGGTGGGGGTTTTACCTGGGGCTCGGCGTTGCTGCGATATTAACGATATATGGCGGACAAAATCGCATTTGTATTTCCCGGACAGGGCTCTCAATACGTAGGCATGTTCTCCGGCCTGGTGGACAACTTCCCTGTGGCAAGCCAGACATTTGCCGAAGCATCGGCGAAACTGGGTTATGACCTGCTGTCCCTGTGCATCAACGGACCGGATGAAAAGCTGAATCAAACCGAATATACCCAACCCGCACTATTGACCGCGAGTTATGCCGCCTGGCGTATCTGGCAGGAGAAGGGAGGAACCCGGCCGATGTATATGGCGGGGCACAGCCTGGGGGAGTATTCTGCCCTGGTTTGCGCCGGAGTCATCAATTTTACCGATGCGGTCGGGCTGGTAGCCGAAAGGGGCAGGTATATGCAGGAAGCGGTACCCCGGGGAACAGGAGCCATGGCTGCCATTTCCGGCCTGGATGATGAGACGGTAATCGATGTCTGCGCCAAAGCCGCACAGGATGAAGGTGTCTCGGCAGCGAATTTCAATTTCCCGGGACAGGTGGTTATTGCCGGCGATGCCGCCGCAGTGGATCGCGCGTGCTTGCTGGCTAAAGAGTCAGGAGCCCGAAGAGTCACGCCATTGCCGGTCAGTGTACCGTCCCATTGCAGCCTGATGAAGCCTGCTGCGGACAGGCTGCACTCACTCGTCAATAAGATTACGTTCATGCCTGCCGCGATACCGGTTGTGCAAAACGTCGATGCCAGGGCGCGGACTGACCCCGATGAGATAAAACAGGCTCTTGTTCTCCAGTTGCATCAATCCGTGTTATGGTCAACATGCGTAGCAGTCATGCAGCGGCTGGGGATTACCGGAATGATAGAGTGCGGTCCCGGCAAGGTACTGAGCGGCCTGATTAGACGTATAGATAAAAGCATTGTCTGCGCCGGCATTTCCGATACGGTGTCCCTGAATACGGCCCTGTCAATGTGATCCGCAGATAATGAAATAAATCATAATCTGCGTTAATCTGCGTCATCTGCGGACAAAATTATGAATTTTCATCTTAAAGATCAGGTTGCCCTGGTAACGGGCGCGAGCCGGGGAATAGGAAAGGCGATCGCCGGGCAGCTTGGCCGCTCCGGCGCATTTGTTGCGGGCACGGCCACAACTGAAGCCGGCGCCGCAGGAATCGAAGACGTTTTCAAGCAAACGGGAATAGAAGGCAGGGGATTCGTACTGGACATCAGCGCGGATGATTCGGTAGCGCAACTGGATGAGCAATTCAAAGCAGCGGCCATAGCGCCTTCAATACTGGTCAATAATGCAGGAATCACACGTGATAACCTGATGTTGAGGATGAAACAGCAGGAATGGGATGAAGTTATCAATACCAACCTGAATGCGGTTTATCGCCTGAGTAAATTATGCCTGCGTAACATGATCAAGTCGCGCTATGGCCGGATAATTAACATCACCTCAGTCGTGGCGCTGTCGGGGAACCCCGGACAAACCAATTATGTTGCGGCCAAATCCGGCATCATAGGTTTTACCCGTGCGCTGGCCAAGGAAACAGGCAGTCGCGGCATCACTGTCAACTGTATTGCTCCGGGTTTCATCGATACCGATATGACGGCAGACCTCGCGTCCGGCCAGCGCGAAAAATTACTTGAACAAATTCCCCTGGGGCGTCTTGGTCTCGCTGAGGACGTAGCGTATGCCGTAGAATTTATCGCTTCACCGGCGGCCGGTTACATAACGGGTGAGGTACTGAATGTAAACGGCGGCATGTACATGGCCTGAGATACCGTCCACTCAGGCAGATTGGCTGTCGTCCTGGTATCCCGTTCAGATAATGGTCCTGTAAGAAATGCAAAAGTCTTTTTATTGGGTTTTACAAAGACTATAATATGCAGGAAATACAATAGGAACCTCTGATCATGTTAGAGGTTCCTGCGATACAGGGATGTATCGCCAAATTCAATGACGGTAAGTCATTGGATTTGTGAGCAAAATAAAAATCGCATTTTTGTTTTGCGTGCTCTGACAAGTCCAGGATGGACTTGTCAGAGCTTACAATAACTATATTTCGTTGTTGCAAAGATGCTTTTTTATTGCTAAAAAACAACTTGAAAGCAGGGATTATTTGGCTTATCGTACATCGGCTTTTGGTCTTAGTACCGTAGAAGGAGGTTATATCACATGAGCAACGTTGAAGAACGAGTGATGAAAATCATTGTAGAGCAGCTGGGGGTTAAAGAAGAGGAAGTTACCAGTGAAGCATCGTTTGTTGATGATCTAGGGGCAGATTCGCTTGATACAGTAGAATTGGTGATGGCTCTGGAAGAAGAATTCAAAATCGAAATACCCGATGAAGACGCAGAAAAAATAACAACCGTACAGCAGGCAATCGACTATATTGACACTCATCTTGAATAACTGCCGTATCTAAGTCCCTGACAAGGCCGCTTCACTGGTTGACCGAAAGCGGCCTTTTTTCATATATACGATTAATATTTCCGAACAGTGAACAAGCGAAGGGTTGTCATAACCGGCATGGGTCTTGTTACTCCTCTGGGAAATACGGTTGAGGAGGCATGGACGAACATATTGGCGGGCAGCAGCGGGATTTCCACGATTACTCACTTTGATGCCGGCGGATATCCCGTGAGGATAGCCGGGTTGGTAAAGAATCTTGACCTGGATGCCTATATCCCCAGGAAAGATCAAAAAAAGATGGGCACATTCATACATTACGGTATGGCGGCGGGCATCCAGGCAGTGCACGACGCGGGAATAGATACGGATGAAGTAGATCCGTATCGCATCGGGGTCGCCATCGGTTCCGGTATAGGCGGTATTTCAGGCATAGAAAAAGGGCGCGACACCATCCTGAACAGCGGTCCGAAAAGAATCTCGCCATTCTTCGTCCCTGCTAATATTATCAACATGATTTCCGGCAACCTGTCTATTCGCTATGGTTTCAAGGGGCCTAATTTCAGCATTGTGACCGCGTGCGCAACCGGCACCCATAACATAAGTGAAGCAGCCCGGCTTATTGAATATGGTGATGCGGACGCGATGGTGGCGGGCGGCGCCGAGTTTGCCTCGTCGCCCACGTCCATGGCCGGATTTGCCAATGCAAAAGCATTATCCACACGTAACGACGAACCGCAAAAAGCAAGCCGGCCCTGGGACAGGGACAGGGACGGGTTTGTGTTGAGTGACGGCGCCGGCGTAATAGTCCTGGAAGAATTTGAACATGCCAGGGCCAGGAGCGCCAATGTATATGCCGAGCTCATCGGATCCGCCATGAATGGGGATGCTTACCATATGACCGCGCCTTCCGAGGATGGCGAAGGGGCTATTCGATGCATGCAAATGGCTATTGGGAATGCAGGTATCAACAAAACCGACATCGACTATATCAACGCCCACGGCACCTCAACGCCGGCAGGTGATATTGTCGAAAGCAATGCTGTCAAGTCGGTTTTCGGCGAACACGCAAAACGCTTGGCAATGAGCTCTACGAAATCGATGTCCGGCCACATGCTTGGAGCCGCCGGCAGTGTCGAGACCATATTATGTGCCCTGGCATTGCGCGATCAGGTGGCGCCTCCTACCATTAACCTGGATAATCCCGATCCTGACTGTGATCTGGATTATATTCCCCATGAGGCGCGGGAT
This sequence comes from Gammaproteobacteria bacterium, assembly GCA_028819495.1. Classification (GTDB taxonomy): domain Bacteria; phylum Pseudomonadota; class Gammaproteobacteria; order Eutrophobiales; family Eutrophobiaceae; genus JAAXHV01. Next base: position 4,787 of record JAPPLI010000184.1, read on the forward strand.
ATGGAATTAAACCACGTACTATGCAATTCCTTCGGCTTCGGCGGCACTAACGGGTGTGTCATTTTAAAGCGAATATAAGTGCCTCCCATATCATGGGGAGGTCTGTCTTAACCAGGGTTTCCTGAGGTGATGGACGCACTGGTCAACGGTGAACCCGGCGGCGTTATATCCATCCATGATCGCGGCCTTCAGTTCGGCGACGGCGTGTTCGAGACGATCGCTGTACAGTCAGGAGAACCGCTTTGCCGTGAAGCGCATTTTGCCAGGCTGGAAGCAGGTTGCCGGCATTTATCCATAGCCTGTCCGGACAGGAATCTGCTGGAGCATGAGGCCCTACAACTTTGCCGCGCTCACGAAGCAGCAGTACTGAAGATCGTCGTTACCCGTGGTACGGGTGGACGGGGTTATGGGCTTCCTGAAGAGATTACGCCCAACAGGATAATGACGGTCCATGAACGCCCGGACTATCCGGCGGTATATTACCGTGAGGGAATCCCGTCATATATATGTGCCCGCCGCCTTGCTCATCAGCCCGATCTCGCCGGCATCAAACATCTCAACCGGCTGGAACAGGTCCTGCTGCGCGCTGAGATCACTTCCACATCCTGTCCGGAGGGTGTGGCGCTGGATCCGCATGGCAATGTCATAGAGGGTTCCATGAGCAACCTGTTCATGGTAAAAAACGGTAAACTGTTTACTCCGGACCTGTCCCGTTGCGGTGTTGAAGGCGTGATAAGAAAATCAATAATTGAGCGGTATGAGGCAGCAGGGATTGAAACAGGTATAAGGGAGATAAAACCTGAGGAATTGTATGAGGCAGATGAAGTATTCTATTGCAACAGCGTGATAGGTGTCTGGCCGGTCAGGTGTATCGGCAATAAAGTCTTCAACGGCATTGATACGGCCCTCGAAATCATGAAGAAATTAACCAGCGAAAACGTGATTGCCGGTATTTAATGCGGAAACTGCTATTCATCCCCGTTATTCTGTTCATTCTGGCCGGATGGTGGCTTTATCAGGACATGCGGACACAATTGATTGCGCCGCTCAGGCTGGACCGCCCCGAACTTTTCGCCATCGAACCGGGCATGTCCCTGCTTGCGGTTGCAGATGAGGTGGCCCGGCGGGGCTGGTTCGATTATCCGTTGTACCTGGAACTGGAAGGCAAAATACGCGGGGTGGACGGCCTGATAAAGGCCGGCCATTACCAGCTTGCGCCCGGCGCCACGGCCCTTTCGCTGCTTGATATGATAGTGGCGGGAAAAGTTACCCAACACGCGCTGACGATACCGGAAGGGTGGACTTTCAGGCAGATCATGGTTGCGCTTCACGAACACCGGCGTATCACGAGGGTTCTGACATCAACGGACCCGCAACGCGTCATGGCGGAAATAGGTTATCCCGGTTATGCCGCAGAGGGGCGTTTTTTTCCCGACACCTATTATTTTCCGGCGGAAACCACAGACGTTGATTTTTTGCGCCGCGCATTCAAGCAGATGGAAGCAGTATTAAGCGAGGAGTGGGAGTTGCGCATGGCCGGTTTGCCATACCAATCACCTTACCAGGCCCTGATAATGGCTTCGCTGATTGAAAAGGAAACAGCGGCTGCCGACGAAAGGGAACGGATTGCAGGCGTATTCATACGCCGGCTGCAAAGAAACATGAAACTGCAGACGGACCCGACCGTCATATATGCCATGGGAGAAAGTTTTGACGGCGACATCAGGCTCAAAGACCTGGATATCAATTCACCATTCAACACCTATCGCCACAAGGGATTGCCGCCCACACCTATCGCCGCTGCAGGAAGAGCTTCAATACGCGCAGCGCTGCGGCCCGAACCGGGAGAAGCCCTGTATTTTGTCGCAACGGGGGAAAATGGCCGCCACCACTTTTCCCGGACTCTTGCGGAACACAACAAGGCGGTAGCGAAGTACCAACTCAAATAGGTTATGGGAAGGAAATCCGTTGAGCATGATGAAAAAAAGACAAGTTAAAGGATTTTTTATTACATTTGAAGGCATCGAGGGAGTGGGCAAAACCACCCAGGCGCAAAAAGCCTATGAGCTGCTCGACGCCCGGCATCCTGGTCAGGTTGTCATAACCAGGGAACCCGGCGGCACCAGTTCCGGGGAGTCCATCCGTAACATCATGTTAAAGGCCGGTAATAACGGCATTGACGGGATGACGGAAATGCTCCTGGTATTCGCAGCCCGTCGTCTGCACATACGCGATGTGATAGAACCGTCGCTGAAGGCAGGTAAAATCGTACTATGCGACAGGTTCACCGACGCTACGTTTGCCTACCAGGGAGGAGGGCGCGGCGTTGACGAAAAGCTGATAGCCCAGCTTCAGGACATGGTACAGAACACGCTCAGGCCGGACCTGACCCTGCTGCTTGACGCCCCGGTCGAAACCGGTCTGGCCCGAATCGGTGAGCGCAGTAAACCCGATCGGCTTGAAGTAGAGACAACAAGTTTTTTCCAACGTGTCCGGCGCAGTTACCTGGACCTGTCCCAGCGATATCCCGAAAGAATCCGCGTCATCGACGCCGCAAGGGGAGCTGATGAAATAGCGGCCGAAATACGGACGATACTCGGGGAAAACGGTTTATGTTGATAATCGCGGCTAAGGGCTGCTGCCCTGATCGATGCTCATGCCTTATCCCTGGCAGTTGAAACAATGGGAACAGGTCCGGCTTGCCGCCGACCGGAACATGCTGGCTCACGCGTTGTTGCTGAGCGGGGCGGAAGGAAGCGGTTTGGGACAGTTTGCCCTGGAACTTTCCCGGTACCTGTTATGCGAAACACCGGAGCACGGCGCAGCGTGTGAACAATGCCGATCCTGTATTTTATTTGATGCCGGCAATCACCCGGATATCAGGTTGATTAATCCGGAAGACAACAGTTCCCAAATCAAGGTGGATGCCATCCGAGATGTGATAGCCTACCTGCAACTCAGCAATCAGTATGGCAGGCGTAAAATTGCCGTCATAGAGCCGGCTGAGGGCATGAACCGGCACTCGGCCAACAGCCTGCTGAAAACCCTGGAGGAGCCGGCGCTGTCAACATTGCTTATACTGGTTTCCTATCAACCTGCCAGACTACCCGTTACCATACGCAGTCGCTGCCGGTTAATCAGTTTTAACCGGACAGACCCGCAATCGGCATCCGAGTGGCTGCGTAAACGGATAAACAACCCTGCACACACGAACGACCTGCTTGAACTTGCAGGACACGCGCCGCTCAGGGCGCTGGACCTGGACGAAACCGATGCGCTGCAAAACCGTGAGGAAATGCTGGAAGATTTACAGGAAGCCGTCCTGCCGCACGCCGACCCCGTCAGGATTGCTGAAAAATGGCAGAAAAACGATGCTACCGAAGTCATGAACCGGTTACTGTTCCTGTTCAGCAGAATGGCCGCGCTACGCGCTACGGAAGCCGGCAAATCTACCCGTCAATCCAATTTCGACGTTAATCTCAACCGTATTGCAAGTGAATTACATCTCTCGCAATTGATTGATTGTTATGACCTGTCGCTGAAGAACTACCATTTCCTCACCGGTGAGACCAACCTCAACAAGCAAAGCCTGCTGGAAGAAGTCATCGTACACTGGCAATCAATCCACAGGGGAAAATCCGCAGATGGCGCAGATGGACGCAGATGAAATAGATAATAACCATGAATAATCAGTATTTAGTCGATTCTCATTGCCATATCCCGCTGATAGAGTTGGAGGGCGGCGCGGATGCCGTAATCGGCGCGGCACAGGGGGCGGGTGTAGGGCATATCCTGTGTGTCTCGATAGACCTTGTGTCCTATCCTGAAATCAAACATCTGGCCGATTCCTACTCCTGCATATCCGCGTCGGCAGGCGTGCATCCCAATTCAGCAAGGGAAATCGAACTGACGGAACAAAACCTGCTGGCTCTTGCCGATGATGAGAAGGTGATAGCAATCGGTGAAACAGGCCTGGATTATTACCGCAGCCAGGGCGACCTGGAGTGGCAAAGACAGCGGTTTCGCACTCATATTCGTGCAGCAAAACAGATTGGCAAACCCCTTATTATCCACAGTCGCGAAGCCCGGGGAGACGTCATAAAAATCCTCGCGGAAGAAGGAGCGGATGCCGTCGGAGGAATAATGCATTGCTTTGTTGATGACCTGAAAACGGCACAACAGGCGATGGATTTGAATTTTTATATCTCTTTTTCCGGAATTGTCACCTTTCGCAATGCGAATGACCTGCAGGAAGTGGCCCGGCAGCTTCCCCTGGACCGGATCCTGGTTGAGACCGATGCGCCATACCTGGCGCCGGTTCCTTACCGCGGCAAGCAGAACCAGCCCGCTTATGTTCGCCATGTCGCGGAAAAAATTGCCGAATTGCAGGAAATTGACCCGGAGGAGGTTGTTTCAGCAACGACTCGCAATTTTGAAAGACTTTTTCGCCTTCAGATATGAAGCCGGAATGCCGGGGTCAGAGTAAGAAATTCGAAGAATTTTTACTCTGACCCCACAAATACTTTTTATCGTCAAATAAATGACTGCAATATATCAAGTGATTTATCAAGTTGCGGCATACTGTTGTAATAATGTGGCGAAAAACGGATGGCACCACCGCGCAGGGCGCATATCACACCGTGCTCCAACAACCGTTTCTGAAGTGACTGCTGGTCTGCCCCGCTGACCTGAAACGCAACAATACCCGCCCTGTGTTCCGGATGCTCCGGCGTGATGAGGCTGATCCGGTCGTTTTGCGCCAGTCTTTCGACCAGATATGAAACCCTGGCTTCCAGTTCCTGCTCGATATATGCCATTCCCAGGTCTTCTATCAGACTCAGGCTGGCGGACAGGGCATACACGCCCAACATGTTGCTTGATCCCGGTTCGAAGCGCGTGGCGGTACTTGACGGTTGCCAGGACCTGATATCGAAGTCATCCGGTGTTGTCGTCATGTGCCAGCCGTACTGGTACAGGTTCAATTGTTCCCGGACCGCTTCATGACAATAAAACAGGGCGATACCTTCAGGCCCCAGCATCCATTTGTGACCGTCGGCCATGACGAAATCGGCCTGTATTTCCTGTACGTCGATGTCATGGGCGCCGATACTCTGGATCGCATCGACACAAAACAGGATGTTGTTTGTCCTGCAGAACTTTCCCAATAACTCAAGGTCCAGCCTGATGCCGCTGCTGAACTGTACGGAACTGACGCTCAGCAACCTGGTACGATTATCACAGGCATCGATCAACGCCTGTTCGGAAGGCCGCTCCGTGATATCAACTTTCTTCAGTGAGACGCCGTGTATCTTCTGCGCGTCCCAGGGAATCCAGTTGGAAGGAAATTCCTCGGCGGACGTCACCACGTTATCGCCCCGGTTCCACCGGATACCCGCCGCGACCACCGACAGGGCTTCCGAGGTGTTTTTCAACAAGGCGATATCATCGACCGAGGGAGCGTTGATAAGCTCCCTGACCTGGCGGCGCAACCGGTTTTCCTTTTCATTGAACAGGTGGTACCTGCTTGCGCCGTATATGACGTTTTCCCGGGCGAACTCAGCCACGGCATCCCGGGCGCGCGCGGGCCAGGGAGCCACTCCTGCATGATTAAGGTATATCAGTCCTTCCGCCTGGGGAAATTCCTTGTGTATTATGTTATCGTTGAGCATCTTTGCCACGTTATTTCATCATAACGATATGCATAATACCTCATGCGAGGATATAAGGGGTCAGAGTAAAATTTCTGACGAAATTCTTACTCTGACCCCGAAAGATTTGAGACTACTGGAGCACAGGGGTCGGAGTAAGAATTTCGAAGAAATTTTACTCCGACCCCATCCATCTTCACCCATCTGGCCGAGGTTGGCGCGAACCGATGATCCCCACGCAGAAATAAAACCATGAATCAATCAAGCAGGTTTGCCGGCGTCCACTTGGTCGGCAGTATTGCCATGGACAATTGTGAACAGGTCTTTCGCGATGTCGGCGCCGCGCTGGGCCCCTACCTGGACAATATCCCCGATGGCGAAACCGGTGAACGGGCGCGCTGGATTTATTTCCAGAGAACCATGTTGATGGAGCACCCGGCCATGGAAATCGACCCGACGGTGCCGGAACTGTCTTTATACCAGTGGGACGGCAAGTTATTGCGGTCCCTGCCGCTGTTACGCTTCAGGGAAGACGTCAACCCGGATGAGATTGAGTTTGAAACCGGTTATGACAAGGCAGCGGAATATTCCTACGGCGTATTCAAACGGCTGCGGGAGGAGGGCGTCATACCTGTCGGAGTCCGCTTCCAGGTATGCCTGCCCACACCCATGGCCAGTTGCTACATGTACGTCAGCCACAAGTCGTATGACGATTACCAGCGTGTCTACCAGAAATCGCTGCTGAATGCGCTGAACAGGATACTCGACACTATCCCCCATGAAGACCTGTGCATACAGTACGATGTCTGCCAGGAAGTGCTGATCTTCGAGAATTATTTTCCGTATCGCCCCCCCGACTACAAGGAACGGATATTTGCCGAACTGGCCGCGCTGGGAGACGCCGTACCGGAGGATGTGTCACTCGGTTACCACCTGTGTTACGGCACCCCGTACGATGAGCACCTGGTCATGCCGAAAGACGCAGGGATACTGGTGGAACTGATGAACGGCATTGAGGCCGGCGCCCGTCGCCGGGTCGACTTTCTGCATATCCCGGTGCCCAGGGAACGGACCGACAATGCTTATTTTGCACCCTTAAGGCAATTCGCCGGATCAATGAAGGTGTATTTCGGATTGATACACCACGATGATGAAGAAGGCGACCTGCAGCGCATCAAAATCGCGCGGGAATATGTCAAAGACTTCGGTATCGGCACCGAATGCGGCTGGGGCAGGGCCGATCCGAAACGGGTCCCCGGCCTGCTTGCGAGCCATAGAAAGGCTGCCGAGACCCTGACCGGTCAGTCGGCGTGAACAATACCTGCGGCAATACCCAGTTCCGGCATGACACTGTAAAAATCCTGGACGGGCATACTGCCGCCGGCTGACCTGTGCGCGGCTGCGGCGGCAATCCAGGTGTGCAGTTCCATGGACCCGATGCCGCCTGTTTCCACCAGTTGATCCTGGTCCCAGTCATCGTATTCTTCCAGCCTGTTCTGTGTAAGCAGCCCCAGGAAGCGCCGGTCCGATTGCGCATTCAAACGCATATCTTTCGCGGTGCGCTCCCCGCGTGCGATCATCTCGGCGCCCTCATGGTGCATCACCTCCAGGCGATCAAGCCATTGGGCCGGCGTCAGGGATTCGGGATCATCACCACCCGACAGTTTCCAGGCCTCAACTGCCGGTTCCCCCGCGCCGTGTTCGGGATAATACCGGGTGGGGTGGTGCGACATACCGCCCGACGCAAGAAACAACACTCTCCTGTTCAGGCTGAGGGCAAAACGCCCGATTGACTCTCCCAGCAAACGGGTGCGCCTGAAAGGCACAAACGGTGTCGTGATACAGTTGATGAAGATCGGAATGACCGGGCGAGCAATCAGGCTGCCGAGCATGACGGTGATGGTCTGGGAGAAAGCATGATCGATGGTCATGCTGTAGGATACCGCGGTGTCGATATCGTTATGGCGCAGGTGCTCGACACAGGCGACGGCCGTT